>JBAXYP010000101.1:0-6286 GCA_041670725.1 Sphaerochaetaceae bacterium | reverse complement strand
GAACTTTCTTTCCTGTTCCTGTTCCAAGACTCACGATTTTTCCAAGACTCCTTCCCTTATTGAAGGGAAGGAATTGGTGGCGTTTCCCCTGAAGAAAGCTTTCGCCGGCGAAGCCCTTGTGTCGGTACGTCCTGAACAGTGCTCGTTCGGGTTGGATGGCGGACTTCATGGTGTTATTACTTTGGCGACGTTTCTCGGCGATTTCATCAGTTACGAAGTTACGTTGGACGACGGGAAGACGATTGAAGTCAATGAATATACCAAGGAGACCCAAGAGATCCGTCCGGTAGGGGAAAATGTGCATGTCCATTTCGCGCCTCGTTTGGTTTCCGTATACGCAAAAGACAGCGGGGAGGTGTTGTCCCTATGAAGAAATCCTGTTGTCGTCCTGATTTTTGGTTTTTGATCCGGTTGATCGCACTGGGTGTGATGGCGGTCTTTATGGTGTATCCGTTTTCCAGTTTGGTTTACCAAAGTTTCTTCGGCGGGAAAACCGGAGCTTTTACCTTGGATAACTACAAGACGTTTTTCACTCTCCCCTATTATTACAAAACGCTTCTCAATAGCTTGAACGTATCTTTTACCGCAACCTGCACCGCCTTGGTTATCGGACTTCCCATGGCATATCTGATGACCCGTTACAACATCGCCGGCAAAAAGCTTTGGCATATCTTGGCCATCATGAGCCTGATGAGTCCTCCGTTCATCGGTGCATATTCCTGGATTCTGCTGTTCGGGCGAAACGGAGTGGCCACGCGTTTTCTGGAGGCGATGGGACTGACCGTAGGTTCCATTTACGGCAGAACCGGAATTGTGGTGATTTTCACTCTCATGCTGTATCCCTATATTTACTTGTATGTATCCGGCGCTATGTCCAGTATTGACAAATCTCTCGAGGAAGCTGCGGAAAATCTTGGTTCGAGTAAATGGCGTCGTATCATGACCATCACATTGCCGGTTGTCATGCCGTCCATTGCAAGCGGTGCCATCGTGGTGTTTCTGACGGCTTTAGCCGATTTCGGCACTCCGATGTTGATCGGCGAAGGATACAAGGTCCTTCCCGTAATGATCTATGACGAATATATGTCGGAAATCGGAGCGAACGATAATCTTGCAAGCGCTCTGTCGGTGGTAATCGTCATTTGTTCCTCTCTTGTCCTGTTGTTGCAGAAGATCGTCATCGCGCGACACAATTATGTCATGACCAGTATGCGGCCGCCGGAGGTGGTCCGTCTTCATGGGTGGAAGCGGTTCTGGGCGACGTTGCCGGTTGCGATCATCGTCTGCATTTCCATTCTTCCGCAACTCGTCGTCCTTATTACTTCGTTCATCAAAACAAATGGACCGGTATTCCTGAAGGGCGTGAGTCTCGGCAGTTACCGGAACATCGTTTCCCGACTTTCCGGACCGATTTCCAACACCTTTTTGTTTTCGTTCGCCGCAATCTTGTGCATCGTCGTACTCGGAATGTTGATCGCATATCTTATTGTTCGTAAAAAAGGGAAGATCGGGACCCTGCTGGATTTCTTGGTGATGTTTCCCTACGTCATCCCAGGTTCTGTTCTCGGCATCAGTTTGATTATGGCATTCAATCACAAGCCATGTATCTTGACCGGTACGGCGGCGATCATCATCATTTCGTTTGTCATTCGTAAAATGCCGTTTACCGTCCGCTCCTCCAGTGCCTTCCTGCAACAAATGGATCCTTCCGTTGAGGAGGCGTCCATCAATCTCGGCGTGTCGCCGATGAAAACATTCTTCAAGATTACGGCCCGTATGATGGCTCCCGGCGTGCTTTCCGGTGCCATCCTTTCGTGGATTACTTGCATCAACGAATTGTCTTCCAGTATCATGTTGTACACCGGACGGACCACGACGATTTCCGTTTCGATTTATACGGAAGTCGTACGCAACAGTTATGGTACCGCTGCTGCGCTTGCTTCGATTCTCACGATCACCACGGCTTTATCTCTGTTTGTCTTCATGCGGATCAGCAAAGGGAAGGTGTCGGTAGTGTAATGGCGGGAAAGAAACTCTTTTCCAGTTTGTTCTCATCATTCCTGATGGTCAGTCTGGTTCCTGTGGTGTTGCTCGGGTATGTGGCCACGATGGTCAGCAGTCATACTTCGATGAATGAAATCAAGACACAACTTTCTGCGGCGAGCCAAGGAGCCGCAAGTGTCGTCTCGTCCCTCATCACCCAATTCGGGGCGAATCTGACTTTGTTCGGGGAGGATCCTGAAGTTGTTGCATTTCTTGTAGGCGAACCGGAGCAGGAACAACAGGTATATCGGAAAATGTATTTCTCTCTTTCCGGGCATGGGGGAACGTGTGCGATGCACCTCGTTTCCATTGACGGCACCCGGAATTTGAGTACCGGTTCTCTTCCTGCGGAATATAATCCCCTGCATTTCGGTTCTTGGGGGCTTCTTGGAAATCTTGCTTGCTCGGATAAGGTTATCGTCTATCCCAACATGCTTGGCGGGAAAACCGTCTTGTCTTTGGGAAAGACCATCAAGGGAAACGACGGAAATATCATCGGATATGCCATAATAGACGTTTCTGAAGACAGTCTGAAGAATGTACTGTCTGCGGGGATCACAACGTTTCCCGTCTCTTATGGCGTTTATGATACGCATGGATTCATCGTCTATGACAATCTTGGGTTGAAAGAAGATTACCCGTTTGTACCGTCGATGGGGGATGTCGTCGGTTTTTCAGAGAATGGTTCAATCGTCCAGAAGGAAGTGCATGGCCGAAAGGTAATGATTTCCTTCTCTCCACTGAATGACAGTGACCTTCTGCTCGTTGCCGGTGTTCCGGTCGATTTGGTTTTGGAGAATAATCGGAGAATGGTGGTGATTACTCTGATTTTCGCCTTATGCGCCGTTGCCCTTTGTCTTTATTCTTCTTTTACCTTTGCCCGAGGTGTTTCGAAACCCATTACGCAGATGGGGGATGTGATGGGGAAAGTGGAGAAAGGAGACCTGTCGGCGCGTTGTCTGCGGACCAGAAAGGACGAACTGGGGGAATTGGCTGAACGCTTGAATGCCATGATCCAGAACCTGGATGATCTTTTCCGCTCCAATCTGGAGAAACAGGATCTGTTGCGTAGTGCGGAATTACGGAATCTCAAAGCGCAGATCGATCCCCATTTCTTATACAACACGTTGGATTCCGTCCGGTACATGATCAGGCTGGGGATGAAGAAAGAGGCTGCCATGGCCATTTCCGATCTTGGCATTCTTCTAAAAAACGGCATCAGCAATTCAAAGGACATTTGTACGTTGCGCGAGGAACTTCACGTGATCGACAGCTATCTGGAGATCGTACGTCTGCAACATCCCGACAAGATCCTGATTCTGAAAGACGTACCTGACGATATACAAGAGTGTTTGCTTCCGAAATTGTTGATCCAGCCGATCGTGGAGAATGCCGTTGTTCATGGTTTGGAGGGCAAGATGGGTGGTGGAAAACTTGAAATCATCGGAAGGATGAGAGGCGACAGCCTTTCATTCGTTATCAGGGACAATGGACTTGGCATGAGCTACGAACGTTTGCGGGAGGTGTTGGGGGAATCCGACGAAACATCAATCGGAATCGCCAATGTCAGAAAACGACTTCGCTTGTATTATGGGGAAGCGGCGAGAATGACCATCACCAGTCGTCTGCATGAAGGGACGCAAGTGAGCATGGTTATCCCGACAGGAGTGCTGAATGTACCGCGTGTTAGTGATTGAGGATTCTGAATTGCTCCGCAAGGGGTTGGTCTATACCACGGACTGGCAGGCCTTGCATTGTGAAGTGGTCGGGCAAGCGGATAACGGGATCGAGGGGGAAAAGGCAATCCTTTCCCTCAAACCCGATATCGTTGTCACCGATATCAGGATGCCCGGCAAAACGGGGCTGGAGATGATGAGGGATCTCGTTGGAAAAACGGAGGCGAGCTACATCATTATCACCGCATTCAATGAATTTGAATATGCCAGGGAAGCCCTTCAAATGGGAGCCGTTGATTATCTTTCCAAACCTATCGAGGATGGGGCCTTGGAGAGAGCTGTGGGAAAGACGGTGGATGTGATCAGACAACGGCAGGAATATAAGAAATTCAAGGGCAGGCTCGAAAATATCGAAGATAGCAAGATCATGTTGTTCAAAGAGTACCTTGCGGGAGGAGGAAGCATCCAAGAAAACCATGTGGATGTCATTGTCCGGTTCATCACGTGTCATTATGGAGAGGACATAGGAGCAAAAGAAATCTTACGGAACCTCAAGATCAGCGAAAGCCATTCCAATCGTCTGATGAAGGAAGTTACCGGGTATACGGTGAGTGATTATCTCCAAAACTATCGGATCAAGAGAGCCTGTGAAATGCTTTCCGACCCTTCGGTGAAAGTCTATGAAGTAGCGGACAAGGTGGGTATTCGCGATCAACGGTATTTTAGTGTGGTCTTCAAGAGACTTGTGGGGTTGACACCGCGCGAGTTCCAAAACCGACTCTTCCGATGAGGTTTGTATCGGAAAACCGGAAGGCAGGTTTTGTTTTTTGTCGGACTGTGTCCCATGATGCGGATAATGAGGGAAGCGCATGTACGGTCGGAACATCTTTCGCAGAATTTCCTTGATGACGGTCTTGGACGTCATTCGCGGCTATAAGGCAATTTCCTCCCCTGGACGGGCGATGACGCGTCCTTGTGCAAGAAACGCTTGCGCCATTTTTTCGTCGAACAGATTTCCCGGTTTCATGTGGACGGGGATGGTGTGTTTCGCTCCGATGATGCGTGCGCACGCTGCGGCTTCTTCGGGCCCCATGTTGTAAATGCCGTCGATGGGGAGGATCGCCCAATCCAGATGGAGGCCGCGCATCCGTTTCATTGCGTCGGTTCTGGATGTGTCGCCCGCCGCGTATACCGTGATGTCGTCCATGCCAATGATATAGCCGACGCATTCGCTCCTGTCGTGATGCGCGTTATATGCCGGAACCGCAGTGACGGAAACGTCCTTCACCGTCTCGCACCGATAGATATTGTCGGAAAGCATGTCGCTTTCCCTGAGGATCTTCCCGGCTGGTTTCAGTGTGACCAGAGCGGTATTGTTGTGGTCATAGTGCTCATGGGTGACGAGAACCAGATCCGCTTTCTTGTCATACCCTTTTCCTGCAAATGGATCGATATACACAACGGTGCCGGCATTCGTGGTGATCCGGTAGCTGCCGTGTCCTTGATACAGCAACACAGCCATAGATTCCTCCCCTATCGAGTATAGCACAGCGGTGCTTTTTGCGGTACGATTCAACGTATGTACCATTACACGTTGCTGGATAATGATGCCAAGTTTCTTGGCCGGGTTGAAACATGGAAGCAGAATGGCGTGACTTCGGTTGCGATGGATTTTGAGGGGGAGTTCAATCTCCATGTGTATGGCGAGCATCTTTGCTTGATCCAACTGTACGACGGAGCGAATTTCTTCCTCGCCGATCCTTTCTGCATTTCCCCGCAAGCCCTTCGAACGTTTCTTGAGGACGACGGGACGGAGAAGGTGATGTTTGATTGCGCCAGCGACGCTTCGTTGGTGCGCAAACAGTACAAGATCCAGCTGGAGAACATTTACGACATCAGAATTCCCGCGATGGCCTTGGGGTATATGGGCAACCTCAGCGGGTTGATGGAGCTACATCATCTCCCCCATGTGGAAGGGGACAAGAAGCGAAATCAGACGACGAATTGGTTGCAACGCCCTCTCTCGGAAGAACAGATCCAGTATGCGTTGGGGGATGTCGCCGATTTGTTCGCCTTGAAGAAGATACTGGAAGAACAAATCAAGGGCAAACGTCTGGAGCACGAGGTTGCGAGTAAAATGCGTGTGTGCGCGAAACAGAAGAACCCGGAACGACCAGGATGGGAAAAGCTCCCGTCCTATCGGTTCTATACCAGGGAGGAGCAGGTGTACGCCAAACATTTCTTCTTGGCTCGGGATGGCATTGCCCGGTGTCACAACCTCCCTGCGGCGCGGATCTTGGACAAACACAGTCTGATGTCGCTTATCAGGGATGTCCCCGCCAATGAGATGGCGTTCCGTAGCCGTATCCGGTGCTCCGACGAATTACTGGAAGCGTTGTTGCGGGCAAAAGAAGACGCCCGGCATGAATTGGTGGAGAGAGGGTAGGAGACTCAGCGGCTTTCCCTCTTTTCCCTGAGCGCTCTCATTCGACTTGCTTCACAGCTTTTCATCAAAAGGAAAAGCGTTTCGCACGTAGGGGTGGGGATGAGATGTTTTTTCCCCAGTT
>JBAXYP010000100.1:0-6335 GCA_041670725.1 Sphaerochaetaceae bacterium | reverse complement strand
TTCGTGAAAAAGGGAAGCCTGACGGCGGACGACGCGAAACGGTACATCGACGTCCTTGACGAGGAGATCCAGCGTCTCAACTCCATTGTGGTGGATTTTCTCTTTGCGGTCCGTCCGATGACGACGGTTCTCAAACTCGGAGACTTGGGAGAGGCCGTCGAAGAGGTGGTGCGTTTTGTCACTCCGGAGCTTGCCGAGCAACAGATGACGATTGGGGTGGAACGCAAAGGGCACGTACCGTTTGTGGAGTTCGATGGGAAACTGGTAAAACAGATGCTTCTTAACTTGGTGAAGAACGCGATGAACGCGATGAAAAGCGGCGGCAAAATCGTCATAACGCTGGAACTTGACGGCGACGATCTGCTGTGCAAGGTGACCGACAACGGATGTGGAATTCCGACGGAGAACCTTTCGAAGATTTTTGAGCCGTACTTCACCACCAAGAGCAGCGGGACGGGACTCGGCCTGACTGTCGTCTATAAAGTAATGAAGGAGCACCATGGTGATGTACGCGTGGAAAGCAAGCAAGGGGTGGGGACCTGCTTTACGTTGGTCTTCCCCGTTCCCGCGAGCCAGAGGATGTCTCTTCCTAAAAAAAACGAGGTGTCCTTGCCGGATGCCGGATTTGAGGTGAAGGAATGAAACGCACCATTTTGGTCTGCGATGACGAGAAAAACATCCGGGAGGGACTTGCGCTCGCCATGGAAGGAGAGGGATACGCGACGCTCTTGGCGGAGAACGCCGAGAAGGCGTGGGCGTTGGTCAACAAGGAGGATGTCGATCTGGTGATCACCGATCTGCGAATGGACGGGATGGGGGGCGAGGAACTGCTCAAACGGATCCACGGCGCATATCCGCAACTTCCGGTGATCATCCTCACCGGGCACGGGACCATCGAGACAGCCGTCATCGCCATGCGAGACGGGGCGATCGACTTCTTCACCAAACCCGTGGATCTGGATCGTTTGACGTTGGTCGTGGGAAAGGCTTTGAAGAATCGGGACCTTCAGGCGGAACACGACGAACTGAAGCAGGAGCTGGACGACTATAAGGCCCGCGACAAATATGACAAGGTGATCATCGGCAAGAGCCAGAAGATGATCCATCTGATGGACACCGTCGCCCAGATCGCGCCGACCGTCATCCCCGTGCTGATCACCGGCGAGAGCGGGGTGGGCAAGGAACTAGCCGCTGACGCCATCGAGGAGTTTTCCAAACGGCACGGGAAACCATTTGTCAAACTCCACTGCGCGTCTCTTCCTGATACGTTGCTGGAGGACGCGCTCTTCGGACATGAAAGAGGAGCCTTCACCGGTGCGGTCGACCAGCGCAAGGGTCGGTTCGAGGAGTCAAACGGCGGAACGCTGTTCCTCGACGAGATCGGCGAGATCTCGAAACCGACTCAGGTCAAGCTTCTCCGCATCCTTCAGGAAAAGCAGTTCGAACGGCTGGGGGGGAATAAGACCATTACGGTGGACGTACGGATCATCAGCGCCACCAACAGGAACCTCGAGGAAGCGATCAAGGACGGTTCGTTCCGTGAGGATCTGTACTACCGCATCAAGGGCGTCGAAATCAACGTTCCGCCGCTTCGGGAACGGAAAGAGGACATTCCGCTCTTGATGGCAAGCTTTCTGGACAAATTCAACAAGGAGAACGAACGGAATGTCGAGGGCTTTACGGAAAAGGCGAAACACGCCCTGTACAGTTATGACTGGCCGGGAAACATCCGTGAGTTGCAGAACTGCATCATGGGATCGGCGGCCATCTGCCGTTCCTCGATGATCGATGTATGCGATCTTCCTCCGGCTGTCACCAATGCGGAGGCGGCCTCTACCGTCAACATGGACGTCGGCATAACGCTCGCCGAAGGTGAGAAACGGTTGATCATCTCCACGCTGGAAAAGTGTGGAGGGAACAAGACGAAGGCGGCTCAGGTGCTCGGCATCGGACGCAAGACACTCCACAGGAAACTGCAGGAATATCAGATCGAAGACAACGATGACGATCAATGATATCTATTCCATTTTTGACGAAGGCGGCGTGCTTTCCAAAGGTTTTTCCGGATACGAGTACCGCGAAGGGCAACTGAAGATGGCCGAGCTCGTCCGGGAGGCGTACGAACGGCATGCGGTCCTTGCCGTCGAGGCGGGAACCGGTATCGGCAAATCGTTTGCGTATCTGGTACCTGCGTTGTACAATGCCATGGAAAACCCCGACGAGCGGACCGTCATCGCCACCAGTACGATCAATCTGCAGCGCCAGTTGTACGAAAAAGACATCCCGATGCTGTTTCGGCTGTTGGGCAGAAGTTGCAAAGTCGCACTTGCCGTCGGTCGGTCGAACTACCTGTGCATCAGACGGTTTCTCCAGAAGAAAAATGAGTCGGCGTTGCTCGCGACCGATCCGACGAATGATCTGTACCGTATCGATCAATGGGCAAGGGAGACGGACACTGGCCTGAAAAGCGATTATCCGTACGCGATGCCGGGCGATTTGTGGCAGGACATCAACAGCGACGGCGATCTTTGTCCGGGGCATACGTGTCCGTATTTCACCGAATGTTTTCATACCAAGGCGAAACTGAGATGCAAGGAAGCGAGGATCGTTGTCAGCAATCACCATTTACTCTTCAGCGACGCCGCGAACAGATTGGAAAACCAAACGGACTTTTCCTCGGACGGAGTGCTTCCCGGATTCGATCATCTGGTCATCGACGAAGCGCACAACATCGAGGGCAACGCGACGGAATACTTCACCAGGACGTACGACCCGAAGGAAATGCACCGGCAAATGGGAATCATTGAACGTAAAAGCGGTTCGTCGCCTTCTCTGCTCGAATCGATGAGTCCGTATGCCGAGGACGTGAAACTTGTCGACGCGATCCATGACGATATTGCACTCCTTTCGGGGCAGGTGGACACGCTTGACCAATTGCTGCTTGCTCTGTTCGCCAAGACGGATTACCAGCCTCTTCTCGTTAAGAGAGAATACGAGCAGAAGCTTTCGGGTTTCACGGAGGCTTCGTCGGCCGTCGCCGCCACGAGCGGCAGAATGGCGAGCAAGATCAACACGCTCATCGAGCACAACGACGCCCCTGATGAGTTGTCGACGAAGATCACGGAACTGAGGGTGCGGGCGACACGTATCCAGGCAATGGGCGAGGTGCTTTCCTCCTTCTGTAATTTTGCGGGGTGGAACGATGACATCCATTGGTTCAATACGGAAACGGGAAGGAACAGGGCCCGCAGGGTACAGGTGTTGATCACGCCGCTGGACATTTCATCGCTTCTTGTCGAAGCAATCTTCAAAAAACTGTCCACCGTCGTCTGTACTTCGGCGACGTTGTGCATCGGGAATGATTTTTCCTTCTGGGGTGGGCGGGTCGGATTGCCATACGACAACGAGCGTCCGTTCCTTAGTGGAGTGTTTCCTTCTCCGTTTGATTTCAAACGCCGTTTGTTGCTTCTCACTCCGATCGATGCGGTGTTTCCCGCACCAAAGCAGGATCAGGAACCGTACGTGGCGTATGTTGCGGAGACCGTCTACCAATGCATCCGTTCCTCGGAGGGCGGAGCTTTGGTGTTGTTTACCAGTTACGCCATGATGAAACAAGTGAAGGGCCGCATCGAAGACAGAATGGCGGCGAACCACATGACGATGTACTGTCAGGGGGAGGCGGACCGATATACGTTGCTTTCCCGATTCATTTCTGAAAACGACAGTTCGTTGCTTGCCACAAGCAGTTTTTGGGAAGGCGTGGACGCGCCTGGCCAGACTCTCAGGATGGTCGTCATCGTCAAGCTCCCGTTCCAAGTCCCTTCTGATCCCGTGTTCAAGGCACGGTGTGACGCACTTGATGCGCAAGGCGGGAGCGGTTTCGCCCAACTAGGGATCCCGTCCGCGACGATGAGACTCAAACAGGGGTTCGGCCGGCTTTTGCGAAACAAGGATGATCGCGGGATCGTGTTGATCCTTGATGGACGCCTGATGTCGAAAGGATATGGGGTAACGATGCTTCGCGCCTTGCCGCAATGCTACCATCCCGATTCCATGACCTCGGGGTTGTGCGGAAAAATCGAAGATTTCCTGTTTGGAGGTTGAGAGAAGCAAAAAAAAACGGGATGCGATCAAACGCTCCCGTATGTTGCGCCCCACAGGCGACGACTAGCCGATCACTGCCAGAATATCATCCATCTTCATGATGAGATAATCCTCGTTGCCATCCTTTACGGAGACACCGGCGAACTTGTCATGAATGATGCGGTCTCCCACTTTTACGGCCATCTTGATTTTGTCAGTCCCTTCTCCCACGGCGACAACTCTCCCGATCTGGGTCTTTTCCTGAGCGGTCTCAGGGATGTAGATGCCACTCGCAGTCTTCGCCTGAACCTCTTCGCTCTTCACGAGCACTCTGTCAGCCAACGGTCTAATAGTCATGTTTGTTCCTCCAAACGTTGTGTGTTGTTATACGGTCCTTTCGGACATCTTACGTAATATACTCAAACGAGAGGGAAAGGGCAACAGAAATCATGTGGAGGTGCGCAAATAGTTCGCACTGTGAAAACACTTGCCGTTGGTTTCGTTCCGTGAGTATATTGCAGGTGAGGAAAAGCAAGATGGAATCAGGAACGGAAAGCGAAAATCAGCTGATGGTGATGCCGGACCGGGAAGTAGGGAACTACATGTACCGCAGGGCCGTCGCCTATGCACGCGAGAAAAACATTTACCAGTCCCTGCAGTGCTATGTCGACGCGTTTCTGCTCAGAAGTGAGGAAAGTCATTGCGAAGACAAGAATTGGCTGGATTTTTTCCGGCTTGAGTTCATCATCTATCTGTTGGGGAAAAAACAGGTGTGCTGTTCCTTGTGCGAAGGAGACATGGTCCACGATTGGCTGAAGGACGAATACCAGTCTCTGATGGATGATTTGCGGCAGAGTGAGATCCCTTTCAAGGGCGATCTCCGGCAATGGTTCGCTTCATTGGAGCTTCCGTTTCCATGGATGTGCTGAATATGGGTCAAAATGAACCCGAAGGGGAGACTTTTCCCTTGAGATGGGTCATTTTGATACATTTTCTTGAACGTCGGAACATCGGTGTGTCTCTTTGTCCCGTGCCGTTGAGGTGATATTTTATTTATCTTTTTTATAATTATTTATATTGTATTGAATTGATTGAATTTCACAAACTTGGCACGCCTCTTGCTTGTAAGGTTGTACGGAGGCACCACGATGAGTGACGCAATGTTGGACAGCGAATTGAGCAATGACAGTTACGAGGAATCCGGACTTCTTTCCATGTACCTCAAGGAAATCAACAGGATCCCCCTTCTCACCCAAGAGGAAGAATACAATCTCGCCGTCCGTGCCAAGAAAGGCGATGAAATCGCACGCAAGAAATTGATAGAAGCGAATCTTCGCTTCGTGGTTAATGTAGCGAAAAAATACCAGAATCAGGGGATTCCCCTGAATGATCTGATCGACGAAGGCAATATCGGATTGATGACCGCTGTGGAGAAATTCGAACCGGATATGGGCTACCATTTCATCAGTTACGCCGTATGGTGGATTCGTCAGTCGATCGTCAAGGCTTTGTGCGAGAAGAGCAGGGCGGTACGCCTCCCGCTGAACAGGACCAACGAACTGATGCAGATCAAAAAGGCGCAGAAAACGCTGATGCATGAGAATGGAAGGGAAGCGAACAGCCAGGAAATCGGCAAACTGACCGGTCTGGAGCCCGATCTTGTCAAGAACTTGCTTGCCATCTCTCGGGAAATGGTCAGTCTGGACAGTCCGATGACCAACGGGGATAAGGGATCCCAATCGACGTTCGGCGATTTTGTCGAGGATGATTCCCCTTCTCCTGAGGATCGGTTGATGGAGACCAGCTTGAAGGAAGACATCAAGACGGTGCTCGGGACCCTTACTGACAAGGAGCGGGATGTCGTTGAATTGCGCTTTGGTTTGAACGGACGTTCTCCGATGAGTCTGAAGGAGATTGGCGAACTGTACAGCCTTACGAAGGAGCGGATTCGCCAGATAGAAAAGAAAGCGTTGGAGAAACTGCAGAATCCCGCGCGGAGCAGGATGCTTGAAAGCTACACGGCGTAACGTGGATTATCCCTAGAGATTGATTGAAAGGCCGGCATAACGCCGGCCTTTCGTTTTTCCGTCCATGATGGGTTCACAAATTGAGGACGATCGGTTAAAATTCAAGATTGAAACATAATTTCATTAGGAGATAAGTAATGGATATTCGTTATTCGACAGGAAAGGAGCCGTTCTCCCGGATGAACACCGAGGAGATCCGTAAGGAATTTCTCATTCAGAATATAT
>JBAXYP010000099.1:0-6348 GCA_041670725.1 Sphaerochaetaceae bacterium | reverse complement strand
CGGAGATCCCGTGCGCCGGGTTCCTCGACATTCGCGCCGAACCCCATGGAATGGCTCGATATCCGTTTCTCGATCACTTTCTCCAGACCGACGAACGCACCTCCGCAGATGAACAGGATGTCTTTCGTGTTGATCCTGATCATTTCCTGATTGGGATGCTTGCGTCCTCCCTGCGGCGGTACGGAAGCGATCGTCCCTTCGATGATCTTCAGCAGTCCCTGCTGGACTCCCTCGCCGGAGACGTCCCGTGTGATGGACGGGTTTTCCCCTTCCTTCTTTGCGATCTTGTCGATTTCGTCGATAAAGATGATGCCGTGTTCCGCCGCACTGACGTTGTCGTCCGCGTTCTGGATCAACTTCAGCAGAATGTTCTCTACGTCTTCCCCGACGTATCCCGCTTCGGTCAGCGTCGTGGCATCGGCAATGGCGAACGGTACCTGCAACTTTCGCGCGAGCGTCCGTGCGAGAAGCGTTTTCCCCGTTCCTGTCGGTCCGATCATCAGAATGTTGGATTTCTCCATTTCCGTGTTCATTTTTTTACCGTATTTGACCCGTTTGTAGTGGTTGTATACGGCGACCGAAAGGATACGTTTCGCATCGTCTTGTCCGATGACGTACTGGTCCATGAACGCTTTGATCTCCTGCGGGGTTGGGATGACGTCGGGAAGCGTATCCGGAGCCTGCTCCTGCATGGCCGGATCCTCTTTCAGCATTTCCTCGCAGACTTTGACGCATTCGTCGCAGATAGCCACCCCCGGTCCGTTGATCAGGCGTTTCACCTCGTTGACGCTTTTGCCGCAGAACGAGCAGGTTTGTGCGATCCTTGCCATTCCTATCCTCTCCTTTGCATCACGGAATCGACGATGCCGTAGGAGACCGCGTCCGGCGCGGTCAGAAAGAAATCCCGTTCCGTGTCGGCGATGATCGTCTCCCTGCTCTTGCCGGTGTGCCGCATCAGGATGTCGATGGTCAGCTCTTTGATCCGCTCCAGCTCTTTCGCCTGGATTCGGATGTCCGTTTCCTGACCCTCGACGTTACCCCACGGCTGGTGGATCATCACCCGCGCCGACGGAAGGATGAACCGTTTCCCTTTGGCACCTCCGCACAGAAGCACCGCCCCCATACTGGCGGCTTGACCCATGCAGATGGTCTGGACCGGAGAGGCGAGGTACTGCATCGTGTCATAGATAGCCAGCCCCGCGGTGACGCTTCCTCCCGGACTGTTGATGTACAGGCTGATATCCTTCTTCGGATCTTCCGATTCGAGGAAGAGCATCTGCGCCACCACCAAGTCAGCCGTGGAGTCGGTGACCTCCCCGTCGAGGAACACGATGCGATCCTTCAGCAGACGGGAGAAAATGTCGTATGACCGTTCCCTGACTCCGTTCTGTTCGACCACCATCGGAATGAACGATTGCATCCGCTCCATTATCACGCTCCTGCTTCTTCGGTTTTCGCTTCTTCTTCCTTTCCGTTCATATAGTCGTCGAAGCTTTTCTCCGGACCGTCGGCAAAGGTATTGTTCTTGGTCAGGAATTCACTGACCTTTCGGAATTTCATGTCGTCTTCGATCATCGTACGATAGTACGTCTTCTGGTTTTCGTCGGTGACGTCCTTCATCTGTTCTTCGCACGCTTTGTCGAGTTCTTCCTTGGATACCTCGAATTTCTCCGTATCCTTGATTCTGTCCATGACGAGTTGCACCTTCAGCGCTTTTTCCGCCTCCGGCCTCCATTCGTTCAGCAAATCTTCCTTGCCCTTTTTCTGGAAAGAAAGGAATTTCTCGATCTGTTCCTCTGACAGTCCGCTCTGGCGGGTGTAATTCTTCCAGTCGCGTTCCAGTTCGAAATCGACCATACTCTTCGGAAGTGCGATCTTCACGTTCTCCGCAAGCTGGTCGGCCAGCTTGGTGAATTTTTCGTCGTCCAACTTCTGCTTGAGTTCTCCTTCGAGCTTTTCTCTGGTGGCTTTGGTCAGATCGGCGACCGTCTTGTATTCTTCTTTTACATCCTGGGCGAAATCATCGTCCAAAGCGGGAACGTCACGACGCTTGACGCTTTTCATCGTCACTTTCAGCTTGATGGTTTTCCCTGCGAGATCTGCCGTCTTGAATTCCTTGGGATAGGTTTTCTCGATGACCTTCTCGTCGCCGGCTTTCATACCAAGGACATCTTTGTCGATCTCGTAGTAATTATAGCCGCTGCCGACGGTGAAGGTGAAATCCTTGCGGGCGGTGGAGGCAACCTCCTCTCCCTTGTCATCCAACTCGACATAATCGATGTCCACGATGTTGTCGTTCTCGGCGGATTCTTTCTTGTCGACGACCATCGCGTTCTGTTCGCGGAGGTGGTCCAGTTCCTTGGTCACGTCCGCATCGCCTACCGTCACTTTGGGCAACGTAAACGTAAGCCCTTTGTACGGAGGCAACTCAAAGACCGGCATGATGTCGTACTTCACCGTGTAGGTGACATCCGCGTTCGGCTTGAACGGGAGCAGTTTCTCTTCGTCCTGCAATTCGGGCGTGCTGTAGGGAAGCGGCTTGTCCTTTTGCTCAAGTTTGTCCAGGTTCTCTTTCAAAAAGGCTTCCATGGTGTCGAACGTGCTCTCGGCGCGGAGAGATTCGCCATACTTCGCCTCCAACACGGATACAGGGACATGCCCTTTTCTGAATCCCTTGATCTGGATATTCTTCACGTACTTGTCCAGGGTCTTTCTGTAGTCCGCTTCAATCCTGTCGGACGGGACGGTAAGCGTCAACGCGACGCTGGAGTTCTCTAACTCCTTGATGTTCTTCTCTTCACTCATATCAATTTCCTTTCGCCTCCCATGGGAGACTTTGATATCATAAAGGCAGGGGCCACAAAGCCTCAACCTGTCTACTATATACAAAACGGGAACGAACGACCACACCCCCCCACGAGTGCGTCATCGCTTTTCCCTCAGCGGACGAAATCTTCCCGCATCGGGGTGAATACGTCAAGCAGTTTGGAGTCTTCCAGCGCGAGAACGCCGTGAATCTCGTCGGGTTTGATCAAATAGCTGTCTCCCTTCTTCAGAATCTTCCTCTCGCCTGCGCAGGTCACTTCGAAGGAACCGCTGAGCACGTACCCGATTTGGTGGTGCGGATGATGGTGCAGGCTTCCCACCGAGCCTTTTTTGAAGGTCAGTTCGCAGACCATCATCGTCTCATCATACGAGAGGACTTTTCTGGTCACTCCGCCGCCAAGATCTTTCGTCGCGCAATCTTTGTTTTCCGTCAACATGTAATTTCTATCCTTCTGTTCTGGAGTATAGCCAAAAACGATGATGTAGAAAAGGGAAACCCATGATACAATGCGTCGTAGGAGAATGTAAAAATGGGTGCCATACTCTTAAAGGATATCAAGGCGTTGTTGCAAGCAGGCGGGCGCAAAAGCCTGACGGATGTAGACCTTCTCATAGAAGGGGAACGGATCAAGGAGATCGGCAAGCATCTTTCCGTGCCGCAAGGTTCGCAGGTGATCGACTGCCACCACGATGTGGCCATTCCCGGATTGGTGAATACCCACCATCATTTTTATCAGACGCTTACCCGCAATCTGCCTGCGGTGCAGGACGCGAAGCTCTTTGACTGGCTTGTCTATCTGTACGAAATATGGAAGGGAATCGACGCCGAAGCGGTGCGGGTCAGCAGTCTGCTTGCCATGAGCGAATTGGTCCGTACGGGATGTACCACGACGACGGATCATCACTATCTGTACCCGAGGAATTTCGAAGGGGACATCATGGACATCCAATTTTGTGCAGCGGACCAGATCGGCATGCGCTTCTGCCCGACGCGCGGTTCGATGAGCCTGTCGCGCAAGGACGGAGGACTTCCTCCCGATTCCGTCGTGCAGACGGAAGACGAAATTCTCCGGGACAGCGAGCGGTGCATCAAGACGTTCCATGATCCCTCGCCGCTGTCCATGCACCGGATCGTGCTCGCTCCTTGCTCTCCGTTCTCCGTGACGAAGGAATGCATGAAGGAAAGCGCGAGGTTGGCCCGTTCGTACGGGGTGCGTCTGCATACGCACCTGTGCGAGACGAAAGACGAGGAGGACACCTGCAGGAAAATGTACGGCGTGCGCCCGCTCGAGTTGATGGAGGAATGCGGACTGTTCGGGGAAGACGTGTTTTATGCCCACGGCATCCATTTCAACGACGAGGAACTCCGGGAGCTCGCCAAAGCCAAGTGTTCCATCTCCCATTGCCCGTCCAGCAATATGCGTCTGGGTTCCGGCATCTGCAGGGTGAGGGAGATGCTCGATTTGGGCATCAACGTCGGGATCGGAGTCGACGGTTCGGCGTCCAATGACAGTAGCGACATGCTCGGGGAACTGAGGCTTGCCCTGTTGCTCCAAAGAGTCAAATACGGCTCTTCCGGCCTGACGGCGGGGGAGGCGTTCCGCATGGGTACGGAGAACGGGGCGGCGATGCTCGGTTATTCCAAGGTAGGAAGATTACTTCCCGGATGGGCTGCGGACATCGCATTGTTCAACGTCGACGATCTGGCGTATGCCGGTGGACAGTCCGATCCTGTGGCGAGCCTTTTGTTCTGCGGAGACAGTCACATCGCCGATTACACGATTATTGACGGGAAAATTGTGGTCAAACAAGGAAAGGTGCTTGGTGTGGACGAAGAGGAACTTACACAACAGACCAACAGAATTTCCGAGCAGTTGTTGAGGAAAGCCGCTGATTAATCCGGGGAAAATGGATACAATGCCCCCATGCATTATGCGTCCCAGTATGAGAAAATGACCAAGACGCCGGTAAAAGTTCTGGTTCTTGGGTTGGGTTTTCCCACGACGGTAAGTATGTTGGTCACCAACATTTACAATGTGGCGGATACCTACTTCGTCGGAAAACTCGGCACCAGCGCCAGCGGAGCGATCGGCATCGTGTTCGGCCTGATGGCGATCCTTCAGGCATTCGGGTTCATGCTGGGGCACGGTGCGGGGAGCAACATCTCCCTGCATCTGGGGGCGAAAGAGGTCGAGGATGCCAAGCGGTATGCCTCGACGAGTTTTTTCCTTGCCTTGGGATCGGGGCTCCTTATCATGGTCATCGGGCTCCTCCATCTTGACGGATTGTGCCGGCTTCTTGGCTCCACCGAGACGATCTTGCCGTATGCGCGGATATATGCGGCATGTATTCTCTACTGTGCCCCGGCGATGACGACCAGTTGCGTGATGAACAACATTCTCCGTTACGAAGGCCGGGCGACCTTGGCTATGGTCGGACTCACGCTGGGTGGGTTGGTGAACATTCTCGGCGACTGGTTGCTGATGTTCGGAGCGTTCCACATGGGAATCTTAGGCGCCGGACTTTCCACGACGATCAGCCAGTACCTCAGTGCAATCGTACTGTTTCTCATGTTCCATACGGGAAAAACGCAGAGTTCGTTCCATCCCAGGTACTTCACCACTGACCCGATCGTGATCCGCAATATCATCACCGTCGGTTTCCCCGCGATGGTGCGGCAGGGACTTACCTCCGTTTCCACCATGGTGCTGAACAACTGTGCCGGCGCGTACGGGGACCCCGCCGTCGCGGCGATGTCCATCTGCACCAAAATCGTCAATTTTCTGTGGTGCGTAGGGCTCGGCATCGGACAGGGGTTCCAACCGGTATGCGCGTTCAACTACGGTGCGAAGAACTTTAAGCGAGTGCGTGATGCCTACCGGTTCACCGTCGGCTTCGGCACGGCGGTCCTTACCGTCCTTTCCGCGGCGGGGTTCCTGTTCGCCCCATCTCTGGTGCGCTTGCTTCGTGACGACCCCCATGTGGTCGCCATCGGTTCCTACGCACTCAGGGCGCAATGTCTTTCCATGGTGACGCTCGCGTTTTCCGTCTCCAGCAACATGATGTTCCAGTCGATCGGCAAAAGTTTGGAGGCGACCATCCTTTCCTTGTTCCGTAGCGGGTTGTGCTTCATCCCGATCTTGATAGTTCTCTCTCATATCATCGGGTTGCAGGGTGTGCAACTTGCCCAACCGCTCTCCGATTTGGTGACCTTCTTCCTCACCATCCCGTTCATCGTGAGATTCCTTTCGCGCCTGCCCGTCGACGATGCGGTGAAACCACTGGACAGAAAGAAGTGATTCGTCTACCTTAGGAATAATGCGCGCAACACAGAGTTTCACCAAGGGGCCGATCTACGGTCCCCTTGTCAGGTTTTCGTTTCCTGTTTTCCTCGCCCTGTTCCTCCAGGCCGCTTACGGCGCCGTGGATATGCTCATCGTCGGTCGGTTCGGGGATGCATCCCAAGTCTCAGGCGTCTCGATGGGTACGATGGTGATGCAGACGCTGACGTTCGTCCTTTCG
>JBAXYP010000098.1:0-6371 GCA_041670725.1 Sphaerochaetaceae bacterium | reverse complement strand
CAGGTACGCCCAGGCGGAACAGCTTGCCGATAAGTACATCAAATTGCTTGAGATAAAGACGGCCTCCCAAGACACGCCGGTGAAGTCGCTCTCCGGCGGCAACCAACAGAAGGTGATCCTTTCCCGTTGGCTCCTGGCAAACCCGGATTACCTGATTCTCGACGAGCCGACCCGGGGCATTGACATCGGAACGAAGGTGGAGATCCAGAAGCTCGTCAGGAAATTGGCCGAGGAGGGGGGAAAGAGCGTCACGTTCATCTCATCGGAAATCGACGAGATGCTTCGTACCTGTACCCGTCTGATCGTAATGCGGGACCGGAACGTGGTCGGGGATCTTTCAGGGGAAAGTATGAATCAGAATACCATCATGATGACGATTGCAGGGGGGGATGGGAAACGATGAAAGGAAAGAATCCATTCAGGAAGGCGAATAAGCAGATTTTCATTCCGCTCGCGGCACTGTTGGGGCTCGTGCTGTTCAATCTCATTGCCGATCCGTCGTTCTTCAGAATCGTACTCTCCCGAAACAGTGTCGGCTATCCGGTGCTTTCTGGATATCTCATCACAATTCTGGACAACGCGTCGGAACTTGTAATCCTCGCCATCGGAATGACGCTCGTCACCGCATCTTCCGGAGGACAGGACATCAGTGTCGGCGCAGCGATCGCCATCAGCGGGAGCGTGGTGCTGAAGGTGCTGTGCGGTACCAATTCCCGGCCCGAAACGCTGCAGGCGCCGATTATCGTGGCGTTCCTCGTGAGTTGCGTCGTCGCGATGTTTTTCGGAGCGTTCAACGGGGTGCTCGTCGCTTACTTCAACATCCAGCCGATGGTCGCGACCTTGATCCTCTATACCGCCGGTCGTTCGATCGCCGCATGGATCAACAACAACGAATTGCCGATCATCAGCGATCCGGTCTTCGGATACTACGGGAATTACATCCCGGGAATCCCGATTCCAACGCCGGTGTTCATTGCGATCCTTTGCATGATCATCATCAAGATCGTACTGAAGCACACCAACCTTGGTCTCTATTCCCAGTCGGTCGGCATCAACGCAAGTGCGTCCCGGTTGAACGGCATCAACCCAAAGACGATCAAGTTGCTCACCTATGTGATCCTCGGGCTCTGCGTTGCGGTGGCGGGGTTCATCAAGGTGTCCAGATTCTCGACGATCAATTATTCGGTCATCGCAAAAGACATCGAGATGGATGCGATCCTTGCCGTAGCGCTTGGAGGAAACTCTCTTGCGGGCGGCAAGTTCAACATGGCCGCTTCAATCCTCGGGGCGTATGTCATCCAGTTCCTGACGACGACGTTGTACAAGTTCAACGTCTCTTCCAGCGCGTTGCCTGCGTACAAGGCGGTTGTGGTCATCATCCTTGTCGTGCTGAGCACCCCAACGGTGCGGAAATTGCTTGCCAAGGCGAAGGAAGCCATCATGCGGACGTTTCTTAGGAAGCCTGCCGCAACGGAAAATGGGGAGGTGGCAAAATGAAAGCGACCAAGCCGCGGACCAACCGGATCGCCGGGATGTCCGATACCAATATGCTCCTTTTCATCACGATCGTCGTATTCTTCCTGATGTATTTCGCCGCCGTCGTCTTCCTTGGCTCAGGTTTCCGGAAGCCTCAGGCGTTTTTCAACATCCTGAACGAGAACGCCGCGTTGATCATCCTCTCGTGTGGCATGAGCCTTGTGATGATTACCGGCGGGATCGACATTTCGCTCGGGACGCTCACCGCACTCGTGTGCATGAGTTGTGCGGTGAATCTTGACTACCAAGGAGGCACGGTCTTCTCCGCGGTGATGATCGCCCTTGGCATCGGGCTGGCGTTCGGCATCGTGCAAGGGTTCCTCGTGGCGTATCTGGACATCCAGCCATTCATCGTGACCCTCGCCGGGATGTTCTTCGCCAAGGGAATGACGACTATCGTGAACAATACCCAGTTCAATGTGAAAAATCCCGCATTTCAGGCCCTCAAGGCGATCAGGATCCACGTTCCGTTCATGGGGGCGGTGAACAAGCTGGGCAAATACATTCCTGCGTACGTGGAACTCGGAGTGATCGTGGCGCTCCTCATCGTTCTGGTCCTGTTTTTTGTCCTTCGCTGGACGAAACTCGGCCGTTCGTTCTATGCCGTCGGCGGCAGCCTGCAGAGTGCCGTCATGCTCGGGGTAAACGCGCGGCGGACGAAGTTCATCGCCCACCTGCTCTGCAGTCTGCTCGCCGGCATCGGCGGGTTCGTCTACTTCCTCCACGTCGGTTCGGGTTCCCCGAGTCATGCGACGGGCGCAGAGATGAATGCGATTGCCGCTTCGATCATCGGGGGGACGATGCTCACCGGCGGTGTGGGGAACATCATCGGTACGTTGTTCGGAGTGCTGAGCCTCAGTACCATCAAGAACATTGTGACGTCGCTGGGTCTGGATGAGGCGTGGTGGACCAACATCACGGTTGCATTCATGATCTGCGTGTTCTTGGTGATTCAGAGCATGGTGCTCAACCGCAAGCACGGAGCTAAGAGAGGGGAAATACAATGAAAAAAGAATTTTGGCTGGTAATCGGTTCGCAGTTCCTGTATGGTCCTGAAGTACTTGATACGGTGGAGAAGCGGGGCAAGGAAATGGCGACGGAGCTTTCCTTCCATCTGCCGTATGCATTGGTCTACAAGATGACGGCGAAGACGGGCAAAGAACTCTCCGACTTTGTCAGAGAGGCGAATTACCGTCCCGAATGCCTTGGCGTGGTCACGTGGTGCCATACATTCAGCCCGAGCAAGATGTGGCTGAATGCGTTGGATGGGCTTCAGAAGCCGTGGTGCCATTTTGCCACCCAATACAACAGGGACATCCCGAACGAAGAGATCGACATGGACTTCATGAATCTCAACCAAGCCGCCCATGGGGACAGGGAACACGGGTTCATAGGTGCCAGGCTCCGCAAACCCCGTAAAGTGATCGCCGGCTACTGGAAGGATGAGACGGTCCAGAAAAGGCTCGCCGACTGGATGAGGGTTTGTATCGGCGCGGACGCTTCCCGGAACCTCAAGGTGATGCGTTTCGGGGACAACATGCGGGAAGTGGCCGTCACCGAAGGGGACAAGATCGAGGCGCAGAAGCGATTCGGCTGGGAGGTGAACACCTGGCCGGTCGGAACGCTCGTCGAATATATGGACAAGGTGACGGATAAGGAAATTGACGATTTGATGGCTGCCTATCACGCCGCGTACGACTTTGCCACCGACGATGTCAGTGCGGTGCGCTATCAGGCGCGGGAGGAACTCGCGATGCGCCGCATGATGGATGAGGAAGGTTGCGGGGCATTCACCAATACGTTCCAGAACCTCTACGGGATGCGGCAATTGCCCGGACTCGCGAGCCAGCATTTGATGGCCGAAGGATACGGCTATGGAGCCGAAGGCGACTGGAAGGTCGGAGCGATGACCGCCGTAATGAAAAAAATGGGGGAAAAGGAGAACGGCAGTTCCGCCTTCATGGAAGTGTACACGTACAATCTTGCCCCGGGAAAGAAATACAGCCTCGGCGCCCATATGCTTGAAGTCTGCCCGTCCATTGCGGCAGGCAGACCGAGAGTCGAGGTGCATCCCCTGGGAATCGGGAGCAGAGAGGATCCCGCCAGACTCGTGTTCGAAGGGAAAGCCGGGAAGGCGGTGTTCGTCTCGCTCATCGATATGGGCGGACGCTTCCGGATGATCTGCCAGGATATCGAATGCGTGAAGCCGATCCTCGACATGCCAAATCTTCCCGTAGCCCGGGTGATGTGGAAGACCCCAGGCGATTTCGAGACCGCTTTGGAGTGCTGGATCATCGCCGGCGGCTCACATCATACGGTGTTGGGTTACGACGTTACGGCGGAAATGATGCGGGACTGGGCGAGGATCATGGGCATCGAGTTCGTCCACCTTACCAAGGACACCAGAGCGGAGGAACTCGAACATGATTTGATGGTCGACGATTTCGTCTGGAAGTTCCAGGGCTGAACGATACCGCGGTACCGGGATTTCGGTCTGGAGCAAAGCGGTCGCAGTCGATGCGGAGCATCAGGTCTCTTTCTCGGGTACTTCCCGATTCTTGGGTCGGATGGAATCCGCCGTTTTAGGAAAGTGTGCCCCCCTGCGCCGATGGTTTTGCGTTTTCTCTGTATTTTCTGGGGGCCGCGTCACCGGAAAACGCCACGGAAGCGGAAAGACGGGGCCCCCCTCTTGCAGAGGGGGAGGTTTTCCCCTACATTCAGTTGCAAATGACCAAAGACTTGACCGAAGGACGCCCGATGGGGTTGATCCTTTCCTTCTTTTTCCCCGTATGGCTGGGATGCTTGTTCCAGCAGTTCTATACGGTGGTGGATACCATCATCGTCGGGCAAAGCCTCGGAGTTGCGGCGCTTGCCGCCGTAGGCTCGACGGGTTCGGTGAATTTCATGATCAACGGGTTCTGCATGGGGCTGTGCGCGGGGTTCACCATACCCGTGGCGCAGCGGTTCGGCGCGAAGGATTTCTCGCTGATGCGGAAGTACGTGGCCAACACCAAATATCTTTGCATCTTGTTTTCCATCGGCCTGACCGTGCTTACCGTGGCGATATGCAAACCGTTTTTGCTGTTATTGCAAACCCCTTCGGACATCGTGGACAGGGCGACCGACTACATCAGGATCATCTTTCTTGGAATCCCCCTTTCCATCCTGTACAACGTGGTCTCCGGAATTATCAGGGCGTTGGGGGACAGCAAAACCCCGGTGTTTTTCCTGGTGCTTTCCTCCCTTCTGAATATTTTCCTCGATTTGTTGTTCATCCTCGTCTTTCATTGGGACGTCCAGGGGGCGGCGTTCGCCACGATCCTTTCCCAGGGCGTATCCGGGCTGGCCTGTCTCATCTTCATGAAGAGACGGTATCCCGTCCTGCTTTCCACTTCGGATGAGAGAAAGATCAGGACGAATCTCTGGAAACCGCTGTGCGCCAACGGCGTTCCGATGGGGCTCCAGTATTCCATAACGGCCATCGGCAGCGTGATCCTCCAGGCATCCGTCAATACCTTGGGATCTTCGGCCGTGGCCGCGGTTACGGCCGGTTCGCGTATCAGCATGTTTTTTTGCACACCGTTCGACGCGATGGGTACGACAATGGCGACGTTTGGCGGGCAGAATACCGGAGCGGGAAAGTTTTCCCGTCTCCATACCGGCTTGTTTGACTGCTCGGTCATCGCCGCGGCATATTCGGCCGTGGCGTTCGCCGTCATGTATTTTTACGGCGGGAACCTGAGCATGTTGTTTCTGAACGCCGGACAAGAGCGGATCATGGAAGAGTCGCATCTCTTTTTGATCATCAACAGCTTGTTCTATTTCCCTCTTGCCTGGGTGAATATCTATCGGTTTATGATCCAAGGTATGGGATTCGGGACCTTCGCCATCCTCTCCGGGGTGTTCGAGATGATCGCACGCTCTGTCGTCGCCATGGTTTTCGTGCCCGTCTGGGGGTTCCCCGCCGTCTGTTTCGCTTCTCCGGTCGCATGGGTTCTTGCGGATTGCTTTCTGATTCCTGCATTTCATCACTGCGAACGGCGTCTGGAAGGGATCGTCCGGAATTACAGGTGGCTGAAGTTACGAGATTTCCACGTGAATCATAATCGCTGAAAGTGAAGATGTGATGACGATTGTTTTTGTTATAGCAGATAGAACGGTTAATATGGTGAATGTGTCATTGCAATTCTCTGCTTTTTAACGGAATGTCCACAAAAACATAAAAATCTTTGATTTGACTTTTTGCATAACCATGCGTATTTCACCATATTGTAAAGTAATTTTGGAGGGATAACTTCATGGTTCGCAAGCATATGCGGTTCGTCATGATGGTGTCGGTCCTGCTGATGTTCTCTGCAGGGTTCTTGTTCGCTGATTATCAGGGTCTGTCCGTGTCGACGACCTACCCGTCGCTCAACGTGAGCGATACCTCGATGATCACATTCAACCTGACGGTACGTAACTACAATCTCGCGCCGCAGCGTGTCAATCTTTCCGTGGAAGGATTACCGGAAGGTTGGGATTATCAGTTCGTCGGCGGCGATGCGTTGGTGGATGCCGTATTCGCCGATCCGCAGCAGAGCGCTTCCATCCAGCTCTGGGTGATACCCAACGGTGCCGCGAAAGGTTCGACGTACTCGTTCAACGTCGTGGCGAAAGGGGATGACGGTGTTTCCTATTCGTTGCCTCTGACCGTTTCGCTTGGTAAGAAACTGCCGCAGCGCCTTGCGCTTTCCACCGAACTGCCGTCCATCAAGGGTTCTCCGGATTCTGACTTCAGTTTCCAGGTGGAACTGAGGAACAACAGCGCTACGGAAACACTGATCGACCTCTAT
>JBAXYP010000097.1:0-6379 GCA_041670725.1 Sphaerochaetaceae bacterium | reverse complement strand
TTTCCGTAATGGTTGGAAATGGCGCGGCTGAGGACCCGTCGTTCAATAAATTCGTCATCAGCGATTAGGATTTTGATCATTCTTCATCTCCTTCCTTATGCATGGGATCGGAAGCGACGATCAGCGGAAGACGCAATTCCACCGTCGTCCCCTTTGCTTGCTGCGAATCGATCGTTATACTGCTTTTCCTGCTTAAAAGCGCAAGACGGGAGGCAACGTTGGACAGTCCGATATGTTCTCCGTCCGCCGTCGGGTTTTTCAGTTTTTCCCTGACGGCTCCAAGCGTTTGCGGGCATATTCCCACGCCGTCGTCACTGACGATGATAAAAAGCATCCCCTCGTGTGTCTTGATGTCCACCACGACCGAACCCGCATCTTCTTTCGGCGTGAGGCCGTGCTTGAATGCGTTTTCCACCAAAGGTTGGATGATGAACGAAGGGACAAGCACTTCCGTGACGTCCGTATCGGAAGGAAGGTGCAGGGTGAATTTCATCTTGTCTCCGAAACGAGCTTCGCAGAGGGACGCATATGCCTTGACGATATTCAATTCCCGCGAGAGAGGGACTTGCGCTTTGTTGTTCCCCGTTGCGTACCGGTAAATTTGGGAAAGGGATCGGAGCATCCGTTCGGTGACAGGGGCGTGTTCCTCCTGTGCATTGTACATCAGGACATTCAAAGTGTTGAAAAGGAAATGGGGGTTTACTTGGCTGCGGAACACCTGGAGTTTCTGTGCTTCGAGAAGATTCTGCAATCCGAGCGCCTCGTTCTCCTTTTGATACAGTTCGCTTTCCATCTGGTTTTTCTCTTCAAGCAGGCCGACCTGCCGCTTCATCGAATGTTTCATCGAATTGAAGGCTTTGGCGAGATCCCCGATCTCATCATTGTGGGACGCGTCGACATCCGGGGTGTCGAACAGGCCATCGCCGATTTCGATGGAACGTCTGCTCATTTCCTGTACGGAACGGATCATTCCGAGCAACGATGACACGAGGACGGTCCCCAGTGCCACGACGAGACCGAGAAAGATGTTCTGGAGCAACGTGAACCGACCGTTGAGCGCCATCAGTTTCGTATAGGAATGCTGGTTGTCCGTGATGGCCTGAACGAGCAACTGTTGGGTGTATGTGGAAAGATAGGAGGCGCACGGCGTGAATTTCTCATAATACAATGTCGCTGCCTCGCTGTTTTCCCCTTCGATGAGCAGGGAACATATCTGTTCGTGAATATCCGTGTAGGAACGAAAGGTGTCCTTGATGGCCGAGGCCAGCAGGTACTGGTCTTTCCCGATCACCGGCAGTTTGGTCTGGATGCGGGACAGATATGCGGAATCCTGTAGTTGGCGTTCCCGCGCCTGACGTACGAAAGAAGCGACATCTCCGTATTCCCAGCGATATTCCTCGTAAATCTTCATCGTTCCCTTGAAGTGGTTCAGAAACTGGCTGATGACTTGGATGTTGCCGGTTCGTTCCGTCAGCGGAGTGAAAATAGCGATGGATTGGTAGTATTCGAGGGAAACCTGCAGGACAAGCGAGATAAGGAAGGCGCCAAGAAACAAAAGAATCCTGCGGAAAAGACTGATACGACGGCGATGGAGCATGGACACAAGGGCCTCCCACGCAGAAGAATAGCATTGGGATTTATCAGTCGCAAGGGTGATACCGTTTGCATTTTTCGCAGGAACTCCATACGCTATGGGCATGACCGTCTATACATTCTTGGATAAGGAAACCTTTCGTTCGTTCACGATATTCGATATCCTGAAACGAAGACGGTATTGGAAATCTCCGGTGACATTCGCGGCGATCCTCTCCGTGTGCGCCGTCGTCTGCTTCCTGCTTCGTTCCATCGACGGCGCCGTGTTGCTCGGCGTCGTGCTTCTTGTCGTGGGCCTTGGCATGCCCGTGGTGTATTTCATTACCTTTTTTCATTCCTTGCGAAGGCAAGTGAAGCTCCAGCATCTTGAGGAACCAAGACTGGTGTACACCGTCGATCTTAACGATACGTCCGAGGGCATCCGCATCAAGAACGATAAGGAGCAAGTCTCCTATCGATGGGAAATGGCATACCACGCTTATCGGACGTGGGGATGTGTATATCTCTATATTACCCAGGATCGCGCGTTTATTTTGAAACTGGACGACCAGAAAGACGGAGGCGACGCACTTTGGGCGCTGGCCGTCAAGATGATGGGGGACGGAAAATGTACCGATCTCAGGACGCGATGAGTGACGCTATGGAAGATCGGACGGCTCGATGACCCTGATCCCCCGCTTCTTCAGGGCGGCGGCGAATACTCCCATGCCCGGAACCAACGTATGGGAAAACGAACCGTCATATATCTGTTTGACGCCGCATGATGGACTCCTGGGTTGGAGAATCGCCAGGTCTATCACTTTTCCTTCGAGCATTTCCAGCGCTTGTCTTACACCGTCGCGATAGTACGAGTCGACATTCCTGCCGTCCTTGGCCACGACGATTTCGCCTCGTATCTCCGCCGGCGTTCGCGGGGTGGGGAGCCCTCCGAGCGTCTCCGGGCAGAGGGGGATCACCTCTTTGCCATGAAGAAACGAGATGACGGCGTCGTTGAGGTTGTCTCCTCCCTTGTAGGTGCATCGGGTTCCCAAAAGGCAGGCGCTGACGACGACGGTCATTTCGTTTTTGAGAGCATCACAATGATCCAGACGTAGGAGAGCGTCTTGGGGATCATCAGCATGCCGACGAAGGGATGGGCTCCGGCAAACAACACCACGGGGATGTAGAAGCCGAAACTCAGTGCTACGGCCAGCGCCATGCGGCTTTTGCCGCGGCGTGCGTACAGGACGATCATCATGATACCCATGATTACGAACGGGATATTGCGGAAGACACCCCATGAAAACGGCGCGTCGGCGCTGGTCCATCGATTCTGTGGAAAAAGACACAGGCTGATCCGCAGTATTGCCAGAACATACAATGTGATCGCAAACGATTTGGTCTCTTTGCCGACGTCCCGTATCGTGTATCGGTAAAGCAGCAGATAAAACACCGTCATCGTGATGGAGGTGATCAGTTCCCCGATTCCGAGAGAAGCGGAATGAGCCGCAAGCCCGTCCGTCCACAGGGCGACGGCCCGAGGGATGAGGTGAAACGCGTCACCGCCTCCGAGGATCACGGCGCACATGCCGATTTTCTTTCCTTGGGCAAGCATGCGAATGCCTGTGGCAAGGACGAAGGAAAGGTAGGCGATGTCGAAGACTGTCTCAAAGACGGCTTGCATATGCAAAGTATCCTATCGGGGTGAAATGGTGTCAAGCGGTCGTAGGACAACTTGACACCGTATCGTCATTTCCCAAGTTTCACCGTCAGTGAACGTATTTCCTCTTGGGAGAGCCCGATGGAAGCGGCATATTGCCTTGCCCCTTCCCTTAGATTCGGCGCCGTGCCTTTGATGAAGGAAAGCATGGGGTCGCAGTTTCCTTTTGCGATGGCTTCGTATTTCTCACTTCCTTTCTCCACATGATAGAAATTCACGTAACTCTGCATGTAGTCCTCGGTGATTTCCTTCTCCGTGGCCCCCATCAACGCTTCGGTGAACATTCCGAAGAACCCCGTCCGATCCTTCCCTTCGTTGCAATGGACAAAGAACGGACCTTCGTGGTTTATGATGAAACGGCATGCCTGTGCGATGTTCTTTCCGAATGTTTCGTCGGTGAAGGCCATGCTCATGGAAAGCGCGATGACGTTTCCTTCGTCATGCAGCCTCCGGTAGTACATCGACGCGTCAGGGTTGCTTTGATCGAGGTATCCGCTCAACTCCGTTTCCGTATCCGACATGTCGATGATACCCTCTATCCCGTCTTTTTCCATCAACGCACTGACGTACGGCGCCCGGCTCCAGCCTTTCTTTGTCGGATGGCTGCCGCGATACAGGATTCCTTGTTTCAGCGCTCCTCCCGTCATCATGCGGTAATTGGCAAATTCCTCATCGGTGGAGTAATCGCCGCGGACGTTCGTGCTTGCAAGACTCCTGATCTCATATTCGGTCAGATATGCCTTTGGCTCTTTCATCGTAATGGTTACCTTCGAGCCGACGTCGATGCCGGCGACTTGGTTCATCTTCCCGTAGTTGATGCAACAGGCGACAAATCCGTCGGCATATTCGGTGCGGACCAGCGGTTGCCCTTTGTCCACTTCGTATTTTGCCACGAGCGGCGCGTCGAAGGTGTACCCGTTGTCGTAGGTGACGGTCAGTACGTCTCCCAGGGCGTACCCTGCGTCAAACAGATCCTGCGCCTTGATGGTCGTCACCGCGTGGCCGTATTTCTCGATGGCGGTGACCGAACCGCTAAAGGCGGGATAGGTTTGTGTTTTGGTGGACGCGCATCCGATGAGCGCGGCTACCACGAACAAGGAAAGTACGAAACGTAAGGTTTTTCTCATGTGTTGCTCCTGAAGAATGCATTCATGATACCGATAACGGTCATGATTCGCAATCCGCACCCGCTCTTTGCATCCGTGGGAAAATGGCGCATAATCGGGGCCGGAGGCAATGTATGGAAATTCGCACAGCCACGCCCGACGATGCGCCGGTCATCAGGGAAATCTATCGGCCATACGTGGAGTCGACGGTCATTACGTTTGAATACGAGACGCCGTCAGAAGAGGAGTTACGCAGACGAATCGGGGCGACGCTGAGCTCGTATCCGTATCTTGTCGCCACAGAGTCGGGAAAGATCATGGGATATGCCTATGCCGGTCCGTTCAAGGAACGTGAGGCGTACCGTTGGGCGGTGGAACTTTCCGTATATGTAAGGGACGATGCACGGGGGAAAGGGACGGGAAGGCTCTTGTATGGAGAATTGTTTCCGATTTTGCTCCGCATGCACGTCACCAATGTAAACGCCTGTATTTCCTATCCCGACTCGGGGAGCGTGGCGTTTCATGAGAAACTCGGTTTCCATACCGTGGCGCATTTCACCAAATGCGGATACAAGTTCGGTTCGTGGCGGGATATGGTCTGGATGGAGAAGTGCATCGCGGAACATCCCGTTCCTCCGCTTCCCTTCGTCCCGTTCAGGGACCTTTCGTGAAACTTAGCGGCACGCCTGTCCTGCGGACGGAACATTTGACGCTTCGTCGGTTCACGGTTGATGACGCTCCGGCCATGTTCCTCGGTTGGGCGAGCGATTTTCAGGTGACCAAGTATCTTCTGTGGCCGACCCATCAATGCGTGGAGGAAAGCCGGAACATCCTGAAAAAGTGGGTGCGGGAATATGCCAGAAACGATTCGCTTCGTTGGGCCATAGAGCGGGATGCATCGCTTGTCGGTTCCATTGCCGTGGTGGAGATGGACAAGCCGTTGGACGAGGTGCGTCTGGGATTTTGCGTGGGACGGGCTTGGTGGAACCATGGAATCGCGACGGAGGCGGTTCTTTCCGTAATGAGTTTCCTGTTCGATGACGTTGGCGCGAATCGCGTCGAGGCATCCTGCGACAGTCGCAATCTTGCGGCCCGGAGCGTTCTGGAAAAAAGCGGCATGCGTCTGGAAGGACTCTTGCGATCTGCCCATTACGATAACTTCGGCAGGTGCGACCGATGCATCTATGCCCGGCTCGCCAACAATTGATGCTCGCCCGATTCCCTCCATTTGCAGTCCTTTTATCCCTCAAATTTCTCTTCTGAATGAAAAAGGTTCGGGATGCGCGCGATCTTGCGGCAATGTGTTGACAAACTAATTAGATTAGTTATATCTATATTTACATTAGTAAAGGCGCATGCAAATGAAAAAAGGTTTGGATATGCAAAGGATTCTTGATGTTGCCGCAAAACTTGCCGAAGAGAAGGGGCTTGAGAATGTCACCTTGCTTCAGGTTGCGGAAAAGCTCGGCGTCAAATCGCCGTCGTTGTACAACCATCTGAGCGGAGTGCAGGAACTCGATACAAAAATCGCGAGGCTTGCCGTCTCCCGGCTCGAAGATGTCGTCCGCGACGCGGCCGTCGGACGTTCAAAAGACGACGCATTCATGGCGGTCGCCGTCGCATACCGGAAATTTGCGAAGGAAAATCCCGAACTGTACAAAGCGATTCTGCGTTTTCCGAGTTGCACCGACACCGAGGTGCAGGAAACCGGGCACGCCGTTGTACGGATCCTGTATCAAATGATGGAGCCTTACCAGTACGGCAAAAAGGAAGCGATACATTTTGTCCGTGGATTCCGAAGTGCCCTGCACGGGTTCGTTTCCCTTGAGGCGGCCGGTTTTTTCCGGGATGCCGAAGCTGATGCGGACGAAAGCTATGCACAGCTCGTCACCTGCTTGGTATCGACACTTTCCGTCGGAGAAAAGGAGCGGACATGAGCCATTATATTTTGTTGCCTATCGTGGGATTCGTGGTCGGTTTG
>JBAXYP010000096.1:0-6395 GCA_041670725.1 Sphaerochaetaceae bacterium | reverse complement strand
CAAGAACGGCGGTTTCCATCTTGCGTGTCTGTGCGCGCGTCCGATTCCCGGGACGAGGCGTTCACCGTTGGGGCGGGAGACGGCGCTCTTTTCCATCATGTTGCGCGACGGCTGGTTTGTTTTGACGAACGGCACGTCCTATCCACCGGAAGAATACGTGATGCCTCTCGATGCCGCGGAGACGGAATATCGTTTCGACGGTTGCGGACTTCCGCGCCCGTTCGTCTCTCTTCGTCGTCCCTTGGGGGACGATCTCTCTCTGGAAGGTGGCTTCTTGACGTTGTACGGGAGGGAACCGTTCACCTCCGGCTACCGGGTGTCGTTGCTTGCCGTTCCCAGCCAGTCGTACCGCTTCAGGGCGACGACGGAAATGGAATACGAACCTTCCTGCGAAGAACAAGCCGCGGGCTTGCTGTATCTGTACAACAACGAGAATTGCATCGCTTTGCTTGCAACCCGGAACGAGGTGGTATGCCAGCGCTTCGAAAGAGGGGGGTATCAGGAGTATCGTTTTCCGATGCGACTGGAGCGGAACATATCGCTTTCCCTGCTCGTCGATCGATTCAACGTTTCCTTCGTCGTGGAAGGCACTCGGCTTCCCTTGGTTCTGGATGCGTCCCATCTCTGCGACGAGGCTTCGGGTTTTACCGGAACGCATATTGCGTTGTATGCCCACGACATGACGGGGGGCGGCATGCCGTGCGCATTCCGGATGCTTCGTGTCGGGAGGCTGTGAGGTGGCGAAGCGGATCGCGTTCACCCTTGCGTCGCTTGAGCGCGAGAAAAATACGTATGTGGCATGGTTCTCGACGTACGCGGTGCGTGACGGCGTCTCGTTGTTCGTATTCCCCGGCGGTCGGCTCCACCATCTCCGGCAAAACGAATACTTGGACAATCCTCTGTACTGGATAGTGGAGGATGTGCATCCGGACTGCTTGGTCAGTTGGGCTTCCAGCATCGGTGGAACCGCAACGCTGGAAGACATCACTTCGTTTCACGAGAAGACGTTCAGGATGCCGTTTGTGACCATCATGCATAAGATCGAAGGACATTGCGATGTGTCTTTCAACGCATATTCCGCGATGAAGGAGGAGATCCTCCATTTGTTCGAAGTGCATCACCGACGAAAGATCGCCTTTCTCAGGGGGCCTGAGACCCATCGGTCCGCCGAGGAACGATATCTTGCCTATTGCGCCGTCATGCGGCTGAAGGGGTACGAGGTTGATCCGCGTCTCGTTTCCTCACCGTCGCAATGGCACGAGTGGGATCGCCCGATCCGGGAACTGGTGGAAAAGCGGGGGTTGCGGCCAGGCGTGGATTTTGACGCAATCGTATGCGTCAACGACGACGTGATGTATGCCACCTCGACGTATCTGGAAGGACGTGGATGCCGGATCCCGTCTGATGTCGGGCTCGTCGGTTTCAACGATTCACTGAAGGCGTTGTTGATGCCGTGTCCCGGGACGACGGTCGAGATGCCGGTCAAGAGGCTTGCGGAAAAAGCTTGGGAACTCGCGCTTCACGATGGGGTCGGACAGGATTATTCCATTCCCTGCACCCTGAAGCTGCGAAAAAGTTGCGGATGCGTCGATTCCTTGTCGGGCATCGACAGGAGAAATCTCAAAGGAGGACGAAAGGAGTTCGCCGCCATAGCATCCAGATATCTTGACGTGCCTCAGGATGAGGTTCTTTCCCTTATGTCGAAGGAAACGACAAAAGGGTATCTCAAGATCCTTGAGGAATCCCTCCTTTCGTATCTTCCCTCCCATGGCGACATGTCGACGTTGCTTGATGTGCTTTCTCTGTATTATGAGCGATATGCGACCGATTTTTTCAAGGATTGCCTCTTTCTGAAAATCGTTCCGTTGCTTTCCTCGTGCACGGACAGGATCCGCAACGAGGCGAAATACAAGGAATCCATCATCGAACGGAACCTTTCCCGAATCAAGGACGGCGTGGTTCTCGCCACCGACTACGAGGCTGTCATCAACGACGTGATGGGGGCGGCTACGCCGTTGGATATTGAGGAGTTCCATCTGGTGTTCAGAAGGAATGACGACACATGCGAGTATGCGGGAGGGTTCGACGAACAGAAACGGTTTCCCGGCGACCGTCTGTTTCCCTCAAGACAATTGCTTCCCGCGTTCGTGAAAACGGAGAAAAGCGGTACGTACACGGTTCTTCCGATTCATGGAGCCGATGCATTTCTCGGATATGTCGTGGTGTTCAGCAAACATCCTCAATGGAGGGCGATCGACGAGATCCGTTCGTTTCTGAATCTTTCGCTTCCTGCGGTCCGCCTGCATGTAAAGACCATCAGGCTGGCGCAAAAGACGGAAGAAACATATACACGGAAAACTGCATTCCTCAAATCCGTAAGCGACGAAATGACACGAATTTCGAACGACTGCCTCTCCTGCGGATCTTCAACGACGGCTTCCCAGCTTTCCCTTCTTCGCAACCGGATCGAAATGGGAATAGACGGCGAACGCCTGATCAAGGAAACCTGTTCCTTGAACGCCGTTTTTTCCCAGGCGGGACTTGCGCTAACCGATCCTCTTCCTGTCGTAATGGGAAATGTCCGCCTTTTGGGGGAAATGCTGGAGACCATTAAGCGGACACGCGGCGTAAAAGGGGTTCGAGCGGAATCGTGCGAAAACGGGGTCAACGTTTCGCTGTCCCTCGAAAAACCTGCGGAACTGTCCGTTCTTCCCATGGTGTCCGAGACGATGACGGTTCATGAGGGGAAGGCTTCGGGAAGGGGAAAGACGCTCGTACTTTCTTTCCCGTATCCCCGGTTGTTCAGTTTTCTGGGGACGGAGGGGTCGACGGACTACACAGTCACGGACGATGACGCGGATGAGGGGATATCCCTCTCCTCTTTGATCGAACGGGGGATACCGGAGGATGTTCGGACCCTGTTTTGGAAGGCATCGTTTCATTCTCGGTATGCAATGGTGGTATTTGAAATGCTGAAGGCGCAGAAGAATCCGATGCGGATCGCTTCCACCGTGATCCAGACGGGTTTCGAGAGCGTCGAGGATGCAATCCGCAAGGATCTGGCTCATTTCAAGGTACCGTTGTTGTATTGCAACAAGCTTGATGGGCGACGGCGGGATTTGCTGTCACAAGAGTTTGAGACGATGCAGGCCGACGACCGCAACGGGTTTCTCCGGTTGCAGGTGAAAGCCGCGGCCGATCTCCTGCTGGTAGCGGAAGACGAGAACCTCTTGGAAAGCCTTCTTCCGTCGTTTTCCTGTCCGTTCGTGTATGCGGCTACGAGGCTTTCCTCGTCCGTTTGCCGCATGATACGGGAGGATGCGCGGGTTTTCCCCATCAACGGTTTTATGCTCGAAAAACGGGAATTCATTCACCGGATGGGAGGACTCCGCGTTATGGGGCGGGCCGCGGAGATGGTGAAAAAGGCGGTGCTTTTTATCAATGAGCACGATCCGCGGGAAATAAACCGCTCTCGCATCGCAAAGGAAGTGGGCGTCTGTGATGATTATTTGACGAAACTGTTCGTGCGGGTGCTTGGGGTCAGTCCGAGGGCGTATGTGCTTTCTTTTCGGATATCCCTCGCCTGCCGTTTGTTGGATTGCGGGGATATGGCGCTGAAGGAAATCGCCGTGTTGTCCGGGTTTTCCGACGCCTCGTATTTCTGCAGAGTATTCAGGGCAACGACCGGGGTTTCCCCGGATGCATATAGGAGAAGAAAAAAACAATGAAAAAGGCAAACATCTGCATCATCGGCGGGGGGAGCAGGTTATGGGCCATCGAATTCATGAGAGATCTTGCGCTGAACAAGGATACGCACGGGGATATTACGTTGTATGACATCGACGTTCAGGCGGCGCTAAACAATGTGGGCGTGGCGCAAAGGATCTCCCAGGTGAATCATGATGATGGGCGATTCACCGTCAGGGCGTGTTCCACGATCGAGCAGGCGCTGGAAGGACGAAATCTCGTCATCATCTCGATCGAACCGGGGAGGACGGAGTGCAGGTATGGCGATCTTGTCGTTCCCGAGAAATACGGCGTGTTGCAGAGCGTCGGAGATACGACCGGTCCCGGCGGGATCATGAGAGCGCGCAGGGCAATCCCGCTGTTTCTTGGCTTTGCAGGGAAGATCAAGCAATGTTGTCCCGACGCATGGGTCATCAACTACACCAATCCGATGACACTCTGCACCGCGGCCTTGTTCCAAGGGTTTCCCGCGATCAAGGCGATGGGATGTTGCCACGAAGTGTTCCATACCCAGAATTTTCTGGCTTCCCTTGTGGCGAAGTGGTTCGGCGTCCCCATTCCCGACCGACGGGAGATCAAGATCGACATTACCGGTGTCAATCACTTTACGTGGGTGACGAATGCGACGTGGAAGGGCAACGACCTGATGCCGCGTCTGAAGGCGTACGCATCGGATGATGCGTTGTACGGCGACCATACCTCAGCGGCGAAAGAACGGATCAAGGAAGAGAAATGGTTCGACCACGACAATTTGATCGCATTGACGCTTTTGCGTGATTTCGGTGCGCTTGGAGCTGCGGGGGATCGGCATCTGGCCGAATTCGTGCCGTGGTTTCTCCTCTCCGATGAGGAACTCAACTCGTTCGGCGTGATCAGAACGCCGTATGATTGGCGGCTTCGTACCGCGAAGGAAAAGCGGGAGAAAGTGTTTGCCGACGACGAACTGAAAGCCAGGCAGACGGACGAGGAGGGAGTGGACATCATGAAGTCCTTGATGGGGGTCAGGACGCTTCTGACCAACGTCAACCGGCCGAACGAAGGGCAGATTTCCTATCTCCCCAAGGGACGTGTGGTGGAAAGCAACGGAATCATCGGCGAGGATTCCATCAGGCCCCTTGTCGCGAGCGATCCACCGCTATCCGTCCAATCCATGGTGCGGAGAGTCAGCGATGAGCAACAGATGACGTTGGATGCCGTCATCGCAAATGACGACGAATTGCTGTTCAAGGCGTTTCTCTCCGATCCCTTGATGCATATCGGAAGAAAAGAGGCAAGAAAGCTTTTTGACGAAATGCTTGTCGCTTCGGCGCTCAGGTACTAAGACGGAAACCATCGGATCATTTGAAGCACCCGGTGGTTTCGTTTTCTTGTACTTTTTACGATCCTATCGCGTACGTGGGATATGCGTATGCCGATATATTCTTATATAACTGTCTGGAAGAAAGATGGGCCCAACGGTGAATGGAACGAAGACATACTCCATATTCCACTCTTTCCGATGGATTTTACAACGAGCGTTCAAGACACCATGCGAAATGTGGGGATATCTGACACAGCGATGAGCCCCCGCCGACAGGGTACGTCATTCGTAATGGGTCCTGCAGGAGAGGATCTGTATAGCATCGGCATCCTTTTCGATCCGATATACAAGGCGGTTGCAAGTATCGATCCGCCTGCTCCAGAATCCGGATAGGTCGCCCTTAAGCTGTTCGGGCCTACCGAGGCCTTCATAACCACCTCTTATAATATCCTTGATGAGCTGGTTGATGCGTTTCAGGGTTTTCTTGTCTTGCGTCTGCCATGAGAGGTAATCATCCCATGCTTCTTCGAACCAGATCAGTTTCATGATCTGGTCTCGATTATGCCATGCTCTTTGCCGTTGCCGGCGTTCAGTGCTTCGATCCCTCTCCTGAGGTGAGCCATGTTCGCATCGCCGTAGAAAGGATCGACGGAGACATCGAACGGTATCCTCTGTTCTCTTGCCACCTTCCTCGCGAAAATGTTGAAGGCAGTGCTCATGCTCATCCCGAGTTCACCACAGACATTCTCCATACTGTGCTTGAGATCGGAATCCATGCGGAAGTTTACGATTGTCTGTGCCATTTCTTTATCCTCCAATCCAATAATACGAAAAATGTAAAGTAAATGTCAAGCAATTATATATACAGAGGATGGAATATCCCCTTATGCTGACGGGATTCCTGCCGGAGAGTCCATAGGGTGGGATGGTTCAAATCTCTGTGGTATATTCCCAAGACTTTTGTTTGGAAAAATCACAGAGGAATAATTGTCCCTGTGTTTTTTTTGATTTGTCGATAAACCGATTGTAATAGAGTCATGTGGGACTTCCTTCTCTTCTCTTTTCGCGTGCATTTCATTCTACCGCGCGCGCTTTGGCATTCTTTTGGTCTCCTGTAAAGAGCTTTGTCCGTTTATTTGTTTCTTGGTTTTCTTCATCAGCAAGCCTCCAGCAATCTGATGTAGCGATCAGTGAGATTGAAAGCCTTCCTAAATGCCTGCAGTGGGGTTGAGCCTCCGAGGATCCTCCTTGGGTAGGTGTTCATCCAGTCCTGGACCTCTTTCACCCTCTTCGTCTTGATGAAGGCGAAGTCTGTTCCCTTGGGCAGGAATCTCCTGATGATGCCGTT
>JBAXYP010000095.1:0-6415 GCA_041670725.1 Sphaerochaetaceae bacterium | reverse complement strand
GACGGTTTCAGCCAGGAAGCCATCATGGCGGCGAGTTCCGGACTGAAAAGAGGAGGAGAGGAATGAGACGTTCACCGTATGGAATGATCGAAACCCCGGAAAGGGGAAAATTGCGCGAAGGGCTGTCCTTCGGATATGTCGATGTGCCGGAGACGATCACCCCGGAAGGCAGGCCGTTTCTCGATACGCTGACCGAAGCGTCGCTTGCGTTGCAGAAGCGGATCCGCAGGGGGAAAGAGATCGCGATCAAGACCGAAGACGTAATCGTGGACGGCCTCCGCGTGCGGGTATATATCCCCGATGCGGACGGCCCGAAACCGATGGCGATGTACTACCACGGCGGAGGATTCGCCATCAGGGACGTGGAATGCTACGACTACATCGGAAGATATCTCGCTTTCTACAGCGGAGCCGTACTCTTCATGCCCGACTATGACCTTTGTCCCGAACGAAAATTTCCCGTCCAGCTCGAACAGGCATACGCCGCGTTGCTCTGGGCGCGGGGGCAAGGATCGTTCACGTCGGACTTCGTCATCGGGGACAGCGCCGGAGGGAACCTCGCCGCCGCCGTCTCCCTCCTGTGCCGTGACCGGGGACGGAAGGTACCCCGCGGACAAATTCTCGCGTATCCCTGCCTCGACATGCGGATCGACGTAAAACGGGAATCCGTCCTGTTGTACGGGAAGGGATACAACCTCGACGCCAAACACCTTATTTCCTACGACAAGGCGTACGTCGACAGACTTTCCGACCTTGAGGATCCCTATGCTTCCCCGCTTCTTGCCCCAAGTCTTACGGGACTTCCCCCCTGCCTGATGCTCTCTGCGGAGTGCGACGTTCTGGTCGACCAGGGGATGGAATACCTGAAGCGCCTGAAGGACGCCGGCGTTCCCGTCAGGTACAAGATATTCCACGGCGTTCCCCACGATTTCCTTTTCTTCGACTACCCCGAATCCTACGCCGCATACGAGATGATCTGCCGCTTCATCCATGACGCGAATCCCTGAAAACGCTTGCGCAGGCCATGCCTCTGTGCTATCGTAATTCTCGGGCGCACGAGCGGTGCGCCCGAAGGTGAGATGGCTTTTTTCTCCATTCTTTCCCATCAGCCTTCGTCTGCATGGTGATCACCAAGGTGACACGAACCCGGAAGGCGTCCTCCTCTTCTGAAACCGACCCAACGAGCAGAACTTGTTGGAGAAGGGAGGGATTCACGACAAGCCGGACGGGAGTCCCAACCAAGCGTTTTCGCATTCAAGGATCGAACAATCAAGTGATAAGATGATATGGAGGAAGTATTGAACCAAGATTCAGGAAATACGGAACCCATCCTTGCCATCTGCTACGACTTTGACAAGACGCTGTCGCCTGACAACATGCAGGCGCAGGGGTACATCCAGTCGGTGGGGCAGGATGTGGGGGAGTTCTGGAAGGAGTCCGATCGGTTTGCGAAGGCTCATGAGATGGATCCCAACCTCTCGTACATGCTTCTGATGGTGCAGAAAGCGAAGGGACGTTTTCCCATGACGAAGGATGCATTGGCTTTGTATGGGAAGAGGATTGAATTCTTCCCGGGGGTCGAGAAGTGGTTTGACCGAATGAACGCGTATGGGGCTTCCCATCATGTCAGGGTGGAACACTACATTATCTCTTCCGGCCTGAAGGAGATGATCGCCGGTACTTCCATCGCTGGGAAGTTCGAGCGAATCTACGCGAGTTCTTTCTGCTTTGATGAGGCAGGGATGCCCCTCTGGCCTGCGCAGGTAGTGAACTATACCAACAAGACGCAGTTTCTGTTCCGCATCGAGAAAGGGGTGCTGGATGTGAACAACGACCGGGTGAACGAACAGATGCCGGATGAAGAGGTGCGTGTGCCGTTCAGAAACATGGTGTACATCGGCGATAGTGAGACGGATGTTCCCTGCATGACGGTGGTGAACGCCAGAGGAGGGTATTCCGTCGGGGTGTATGGCGGAGACAAGGAAAACGTGTACCGGATGATACGGGAACGGAGGATTCAGTTCTTTGCTCCCGCAGATTATCGGGAAGGGAAGGAGCTTGATGTGTTGGTGAAACGGATCATCGAAAAGACGGAGATTACGGAGAAATTGGCGGAGACGAGGAGAGTGTGCGAAAGGGAAGTGTTGTGACGGTTTTTTATTTTCTAAAGATTGGATTGAAATATTATTAATTTTGGAGTAGATTATGCATATGGTTGATACGGATGACGTGTTGGAAACATTGGTGGACGAAGTAGTGGGACGGTACCGGAGTACGGGAAACATAAAGGAGGTGGCGAGGGAACTGAAGATGTCCCCGCTGAAGGTCCGAAAGTTGTTGATCACCGGAGGCGCGTTCCAAAACGGGAAAAGCATGGAGGTGGGGAAGTTGCTGGATGGAGGATACCCGCTGGAGGAGATCGAACGGCGTACGGGGCTGGGGAGGGCGAGCGTCTACAGCTACATCCCGTATCGAAAAAGCGCGTACAAGACAGATGCGATCGCCGTAAGCGGAAACGCAAAACGGATACGTTCGTTCCGAAAGGGATGGGATGAAAGGCAAAGGATGTCCGTGATGGCCGAGGCGTCGTCGTTTCCTCCTTCAGGATGCGGAGAAGTCATCACCGATACGGCTACGGGGTTGAACGTCCAGCCGTGGCTGTACGGGAGGTACCATGCGGCGGCCATCGCCGCTACGGGACTTGCTTGCTCTGTCCCTCCCGCTCTTGAGGGGAAACGATGTGTGCGGAATACCCTCTGGGATCTTTGCCTCAATGTGTCGCATCTGGAGAGTCTTTCACGGTGCGTCAGACCGGAGAGGTCGCTGCCGTTCCCTGACAGGACGATACGGGAGATGCTGAAGGGCTTCGGTATGGACGGGTTGCTTGCCGTGAGTTTCTCTTCGTTTCCTGGAACCATCCCTTCTTCGGGAAGAGAATTTGATCTTCTGATGCCCAACGGTCTGCCGTTCCGTTCGTGGTTCCTGGAGAAGACGGTACGCGTAGGGGAAGCGACGGCGACGCTGGAGCGGTACCTCGGGGATTTTCATCCCGACGTACTTTCATTGCCGGAAATACGATTGTACATGGAAAACCTGAGGCGGGAGACCTTGTACGCCTACGCGTACCTTCGGTACAAGGGGACGAGAAAGGATCCGTTCCGTGCAGTGTCTCCATGCCTGTCGGATACGTAAAAACTCCGAATGTATCTTGCCCGTAAGAAATAGCGTAGTATGATATGCAAAGTGAGGTTGTACTTTGTCAATGTTGAGAAGTTCTCAGAACGGGTTGTGGGGAGCTGAAGGTTATCTATGACATCATGAAAGGAACTGACAGCGTCTATGGAGGAAGACCTAGCGAAGCGGGATTCAAAGAATGCTGTGTTGGATTGATCGATCCGCATAAACGTGAATCCATCAGAAAAAGTGTTAAGGATGTGTTTGAGATCCATTTCTGCCATACGGCGGATGGGGTGAAGTTGAAGTAAGGAAAAGGGGAAAAACATATGGGAGAAACTTGTTCCTACAATTTTGCTTTCATTTTGCAATGGGAACAACAAGAAGGAAATGGGTGATGGGTTATCGATTTCTTATGAGACCGTTTCTGCTCAGGTGACCTCGAGGGAATATACATCTGAAGAAAATAATGAATTTGAATAAAAAGAGGATTAAATGGAACCACAGGAGACAGAAGAAAAAATCATTGGGGAACTGAGCAAGATCAGGAAAGCGTTGCATCACATTTCAATAGTGTTGCTCCTTGCTTTTCTTCTTGCTGTTACGTTGTTTGGTGAGAAACTTTATCAGAAACTTGAGGCAAGAAAGCGGGAAACTATTCAATATCTTCCTTCTGTTGAAGATTTGCAGGTTTCTGATGCAAAGAACACTACATATCAAAATGGATTGGTGTCGGTAATCATCAATACAATTGATTCGACGGCTACTTGGAAGTTTTTTCCGTCTGATAATGGAAAAACTGTTGTTGAAGTAAATGGGATGTTCCCTTCTGGTGATATCCGCGGTCTTATGTCTCTTCTTGAAGATGCACATGTGCTATCTCCTTCTCTGGATACTGATGGCGTGATGTGGAACAGCGACAAGGGGGAATGGAACATTGGAGACATTGCCTCTATAGCGTTTCGGATCCAGTTCATAAAGGATTACGAGCAGGAACATACGACAGAATACAACCGGTATAAACTTGCGTATGCGGAGATTATATTGAACCCAAAGAAAGGGAAGTCAATCATAATTCCTGTAGGAGATACGTGTTTTTATGTCATGGATTCCTATATCAGGAAATTCGTTTGGAAAATGGAGTGAGTTTTTTGTAAGAAATTCAATGGATTCCATGGAGTACTTTCTTACTCCCAAATCGTTTTTTACGTTATGCTTTTGAAAATCTGTTGCAGGTGAGGTAATAGAAGCATGACTGCTTTCGTGTTGGCGGGATATGCCACGGGGTGTTTTTTACAGACCATGGTGTTAATGGCAAAGAATATAAGAATGTCTTATTTGTTGTTGGAAGGGGAGGGAATGATTATAAGTTTGATACAATTCTTTCTCAAACTGAAAGTGAATTGAATGAAAAAGATGTAGCCACATACAGAAGAAATCGGAATCTTTTCTACGTGTGCTGTTCAAGGTCAATTCACAACTTGGCATTGATTATCACAATTCCAGTAGAAGGTGCATTCAAAGACTATCTGGAACGAATTTTCAATCCTGAAGATATCGTTGGTTATACGGACTTTATTGCAGGAAAGAATTGCGATGGCTCAAGAAAAGCCGAAAGTTAGTAATTTCTATGAAGTGATAATGAATTAGGTCGATTTAGATGAATCGATCATGTTCTATTGGGCTTGCAATTGGAAGGAAATAGGCTAAGTCCTCTGCCAAAATGGAAGGGAACAAAAAAGTATTTGGGAAAAGGGCGTTTTCTAGCTTTTGCGTGCAAACACGGACTTGTTTTGGATGATGTGGGCGCTTATCGAAATCTCCTTGGGCGCCAATTTTTTTTGGAAGCTTTCTTGGATCAGGCTGATCAACAATCTGCTGATTACGCTGTGTTCGTCGTCGATATACGAAAGCCGCGGGTCTATCAGTTGGCCGGAGGCGATATCGCCGAAGGAAACGAGGGATAGATCGTTGGGGACCCGGATGTCGTGTTCTTTGCAAAACAACAGGATGCCCGCCGCAATGATCGAACTTCCCGTCAGGATCGCCGTGGGGGATTCTTCCTTTTGCAGAAGTTTCTCTGCCATCTGGTACCCGTATTCCTCCGAGAATGTTCCAAAATAGCAGTGGATCTTATCGCAGTAATAGTCCCTGTTTTCCAGGAAATCTTCGACTCCGAGTTTTCTGTCCTCATTGGAAGTCAGATACGATGGACCCGTAATTATCGCTATCCTTTCATGCCCCATATTGGTAAAGAGTTCCAGGACTTTTCTTGTCCCGTCGCGTTTATCCTGCAGCACCACGGGAAATTGGTCGTTTTCCTTCGGCCGACGATCAAAGAATATCACGGACAGACCGCTGTCCTTCAGGGAACGCAAGGAGTCTTCGTTTTTTCCCGTCGAGGTGATCAAGATGACGTTCGCTCCCCGCGATTTCATATACTGGATTCCATTGCGTTCTATTTCCGGGTCGTCGTATGTGTCAACAAACAGAACCAGATATTTGCTGCTGAATTCTTTTTCTATTGCCTTGATGACCTTTCCGAAGAACGGGGAAGAAAAATCCGGCACGATAAGTCCGATTACCATTTGTTTGTGGCTTTTCATCGATTGCGCGAGAATATTGGGCTGGTAATTCAGCGATTTGATCGCCGCGTCCACTTTCGCAATGTAGATCGGCTTGACGTTGGGGACTTCATTGATCACCCGGGAGACGGTTGCGATCGAAACCCCTGCTTTTTTTGCGACATCCTTTATGGTAGCCATTTTCTTCCCTTCCCATTTGCCCTTATTTTATCAAACCTGCAACTTTGGGGATCGCCAATGTCAATTGTGGTATGAACGATACCAATAGAATAACAACCATTATCGAAAGAATAAATGGTAAAATCGCTTTTGCCGCTTTTGACAAGGAAACTTTTCCGATATCGCATCCGACGAACAGACAAAGGCCGACGGGCGGTGTGGCGTTTCCCATGACAAGACTCATGCACATCATGATACCGAACTGTACCGGATTGATGCCGAAGGACTGTGCCGCACGGGATAAGATGGTGGCTAAAATGATGATCGTTGCATTTCCTTCCATGAACATTCCAACGATCAACAGAAGAACATTTACGAATAGAATATACCCGATCTTGCTCTGAATATGCGTCGTCAGGAAAGCGTTCATGATAACGGACAGCTTCAGGGAAGCGAAAATACGGGACATGATCATGGCGTTCCCCATGATGAACAGG
>JBAXYP010000094.1:0-6484 GCA_041670725.1 Sphaerochaetaceae bacterium | reverse complement strand
TGGGAGGGACGATCAACGACGCAACTGAAATGCATCAAGCGCTTTCAAAACTATACGGTCCCTCTCTTGTATCTTCCCGACTTCTCACGGATGAACAAGCATCCAAGATCGTAGTGTTGGATATGCTTTCTTCGTTTCCAGATGCGGAGTTGAACATCCTTTACTTCAGCGGACACGGATGGACGGATGGCTCGCTTGTATTGTACGCCGATCCCATTTTTCTGCCTTCCACGGAATTGAATGCCAATTGTCTCCTCGGAGTGGAGGAACTGCTGGATGCATTGAAATCGCTCCAAGGTAAGAGCCTGGTCATCCTCGATTCGTGTTACAGCGGAGCATTCGTCAAGGAAAACGGGAACGGGACCTCCCTCGTGGATGAAGCAAACCCATTCGATGCGGTATTCGCCGCATATTTTTCTTCCCGCCCATACCAAGCGTCGTCGTACGCGCTTTCCTGCACGACGGCGGACAACACGGGAAAGGAAAGCAGACTTTGGAGCCACAAACACGGGTATTTTACCAAGGCATTGCTCGACGCATTGGGCTGGGATCATCAAGGAAACCTGAGCCCTCCGTCACAGATTACCTTGGATGGCCTGTACCGTACCATCAAAAAGACCCAAGCCATTTCTCTCGATGGAAGACGAGGCCAGCACCCGATGGTATTCCAGGGAACGGATAATCTCGTTTTGTATCAGGCAAACGGGAACTGGTAGGACCCGTCGATCTTCGTGCCGTTCAGATCCCCATTGGTAATTCGTTCGATTTCGTCCCTGATGGCGGCAGCCTGTTCGTACTGCAGGTTTTTCGCACATTCCAGCATCTGTTTCTCCAACGCTTTCACGTACTTCTTTCTTCCGTCTTTTTCCAAGAGATTGTAGCCCGCCCGTTCGATTTTGAAATTCTCCTTGAGGCTTTCCTTTCCTTCCTTGTCCTCACGTTTGATGATGTCCTGTACCGCCTTGACAATCGTCTTCGGCGTGATATGGTGCTCCTTGTTAAACGCCATCTGTACGACCCTGCGATGACGCGTCTCATCGATGGCTTCTTTCATTGCATCGGAGATATGGTCGGCATACATAATCACATGTCCGTCGGCATTGCGCGCAGCCCGTCCTATCGTCTGCACCAAGCTGGTCGCAGAACGGAGGAACCCGATCTTGTCAGCGTCCAGAATCGCCACAAGCGAGACTTCCGGTAGATCAAGCCCTTCCCGAAGCAAGTTTATCCCCACGAGAACATCGAATTTCCCAAGCCGGAGATCGCGAAGGATTTCCACCCGTTCCACCGTCTCGATCTCGCTGTGCAAATACCGCACTTTCAATCCCATATTGGCGAAATAATCGGAAAGGTCCTCAGACATTTTCTTGGTGAGCGTGGTGACGAGCACACGCTCGTTCTTGGCTACAGCCTTGCGGATTTCTCCGTACAGGTCTTCCATCTGGCCTTCCGTCGGCTTAACGACGATTTCAGGATCAAGAAGTCCCGTCGGTCTGATTAACTGCTCCACCACTTGGGAAGAATGCTCCAATTCGATCCGTCCCGGCGTTGCGGAACAACAGACCCGTTGCCCGACGATCTTGTCGAACTCATCGTATTTCAACGGCCGATTGTCCAAGGCGGAAGGAAGACGGAACCCATAGTTGACCAGATTGAGCTTACGTGAACGATCTCCTTCGTACATCGCTCCAACCTGAGGAAGCGTCACATGACTTTCATCGACAAAGGTGAGGAAATCCGGCGGGAAATAGTCCAGAAGCACCGCCGGGCGTTCCCCTTCCTTGCGATCCGAAAGCGGACGCGAATAATTCTCAATCCCCGAACAATAGCCGATTTCCTCCAGCATCTCCAGATCGTATTCCACTCTGGTTTTGATACGCTCAGCCTCAAGCGGTTTTCCGTTGGAAAGGAAATACTGGTACTGATCCTGCATCTCGCTACGAATCCGTCCGATCGCCGCCTTCACCTGCTCGGGTGGCATGACAAATTGTTTGGCGGGATACAAGGTAAAACTCTGCACCGAATCCTGCCTCTCCCCGCTGACCGGATCAAACCACTGTATCTTTGCGATAGTATCCCAGTCGATGTCGATCTTGATGGCGTTCTCAAGATAGGACGGACAAATTTCGATCGTATCGCCGCGTACACGAAACGCGCCTCGCTTAAGGATCACGTCGTTGCGTTCATACTGCATTCTTACAAGCTGATCCAGCATCTTGTGATGATCGAACGGCTGGCCTACGGAGAAAGTGCACACCATGTCGCGGATGGAAACCGGGTTTGCCAAACCATAAATGCAACTGACTGTGGCGACAACAATGATATCCCGACGCTCCATCAGGGAAAACGACGCGGAAAGACGAAGCCGGTCGATCTCCGCATTGATGTCCGCATCCTTCTCGATATACAGGTCTTTTCCGGGAACGTATGCCTCAGGCTGATAATAATCGTATGTGGAAACAAAGTATTCGACAGCGTTGTCAGGGAAAAAAGTTTTGAATTCCCGGTACAATTGCGCTGACAGCGTCTTGTTGTGGGAAAGCACCAAAGTCGGGCGCTGAACCCGCTCGATGATCTTCGCCATCGTATAGGTCTTCCCACTGCCGGTCACACCCTTGAGCGTTTGCCACCGATCCCCTGCCTGAATCCCTTCCACCAACTTGTCGATCGCCTGTCCTTGATCTCCCGCCGGTTCGAATGGCGCGACGACATGAAACCGTTTCTGGCCTCCAATCGCCTGATCCCCATGAATGTTGGATACTTCTTCGCCGCCCCATGAGCTGTCTACTTTGATTTCTTCCATAACCGCCTATTTCACCAATGAACTGACATCCTCGCCGGTTCGCGCCCTGAGCGTCACGGTGAGCACCTTGGTCTCTCCTTTCCTGTTGATGGTCACCTTCACTTTATCACCTTCACGGGTGTTAAGCAATGCCAAATAGAAATCGTTCAACCCGGAAACCGCCATTTCATCAATCGCGGTGATGACGTCTCCCCCAAGATAGATGATGGAAGAACCATACTTGACTTGCTCTTTTCCTCCGACAAGTCCCGCTTTCTCCGCTTCGCTACCGCTTCTTACTTGGCTGACGAGCACACCTTGCGTTACGGAGAGATTGGCGTAATCCGCCAAGCCCTTGGTCAATTGGACAGGAACGATGTCCATCCAGCCTCGTCGTACGGTGCCATATTTGATCAAATCGGGGATCAGGGAAACGGCCGTATCGATCGGAATAGCAAAACTGATGCCCTGATATCCTCCCGTAACAGAGAAAATCGAACTGGAGATGCCGATCACTTCCCCTTTCCCGTTCAGCAACGGACCGCCGCTGTTGCCCGGATTCAACGAGGCGTCCGTCTGGATGGCGTTCATGATGATTTTCCCCGCCTCCGTCTTGACCGGCCTGTTCAAACCGCTGACCACTCCGGTGGTCATGGCTCGTTCATATCCGAACGGATTCCCGATGGCGATGACTTTCTGTCCCACCTTCAAGTCTTCGCTGGTTCCCAGTCTTACCGGTTTCAACGGCGTATTCTTGTCCACATTGATCTTGATCACCGCAAGGTCGTCCTCCTTGTCCAGCCCTACCAACTTTCCGTTGAACTGCTTCTGGTCGGAAAGCCCCACGACCACGCTCTGAGCCCCTTCGACGACATGTGCGTTGGTAAGAATATATCCGTCCCTCGAGATGATGAACCCGCTTCCCGTCCCCTGCGCCGGCAATGCTTCCATGTAGGAACTCGCGGACGGGACTGCACTCGTCGTGGTTATGAACACGACACTCGGACTCACTTCCTCGTACACCCTGATGTTTTGCATCTCGTCAAAACTGTACCGCCACGAACTGTCGTCTCCCGCAAGAACGGTCAGTCCGTCGTCACCGTACAGAATCTGGTTCACATGGAGATCGGCGAGATCGAACAACGCTTGCTCCCCCTCCGTACTGACGACGTCCTTCAAAACCTTCTTGAGCTCGGTACGCTGCTTGTCCTCCTGAATGGCGCGAGTCCACCGTACCAGAAGAACAGCGATAATGACGGCGGCGACAACGGTGACGAACAACAGGACGAAATGACGAATCCTATGCTTCGTTTCTTTCAGCATGAACCGCCTCCGCCGCCCGCCCCATCGCTGTCGCCACGACTTCGGAGTTCCAGCAAAAGGAAGGTTTGCGACCATCGTGACCGAAAAGCCCCGCCTCATGCATCCCCGAAAGCAACGTACCCGCATATACGCGAAAATCCCGCGGCATCGCACTGCACACCCGGATTCCACCCCGTCCATGCCATATGCCATTCACAACGACATGCAGTCCGTATTTCCTCTGAATTTCCTCCCATCCCATGCCGAGAAAAGAAAGATCGGCATCCTGCGCAATGAGGATATCCGATCGCGACATCGCTTCCGAAAGGCAACGCACCGTTTCCTGCCTGTTTTTCACTTCGGCCGCACGAATCATCGGTTCCAGGGCGATCACCGGCCGTGGTTCATACCGATCCAAGACGGAGAGGATCGTCTCAGAAGGATTTTTCCGCTGCATCGTCACAGAACCGATATGGATGAGACGAATGTCGGAATTAACACGAAGCGCGGAAAGCAACTTTGCCGCGTCGACATGCATCGGCGCCGTCCCGTCAACTGTTTCCTGTGTCATGGAAGGAGCCTCGTTGCCGCAAAGATCCGGATCAAACAGGATCTGTCGTTCGACCAATTCTTCAACCATCGCCCGTCCGGACATGTCAGCGGATATCGGAGAGATGAACGCCGAAGACGATCCGGCCGTAGCCGACGCCACCACGGTATCCCATCCGCATCCCCCGAAACCATGTGTATCGACGAACGCTTCCCCTATCGCCACAATCATTTTCTTCGACTCCTCACAAGTACTGCTTCTTCGGTTGGCCGGTCACCCAGGCATACACTTCCACAAAGCCTTTGTCAGGACTCATTGCAATCTTCTGAAGCAGGACTTCCTCAATCTGGAAAAACCCTACATCGCTGGACATCTCCACTTCGATCTTAATGGGATGGGTGTCCCCTTTGCCGATCGTCACGCACTCGATCGCCTTCGAGCTGTACTTGTGGATGTCTCCGACTTTCGCTTCCGTGTTGAGAATCAAAGGGATGCGGGCGCGTCCTTTCTCCATATCGCATCCGTCTGCGATGAGGATCAACCCCGCCTCAACGCTATGAATTCTCTTTGATGCCATATGTCCGAGAATTCCTTCGGTGGCCAAGGAAATGATGACCGTCTTTCTCTGAAGATCATCGAGAATCAAAGAGTCAAGAATCCGTTGCATGATCGGCCGGGCGATGATGCATCCCGTCGTTTCGTGATCGGTACGAGAAACCGTCATGCCAAGATCATGAAGGAACGAAGCAAGAAGCACCGCGCTGAGAGAATCGTCGAAAGTCCCCCCGTCTTCCTTCTCCAAACTTGTTTGTACGCCGCTTTCATGAAGCAACCGCAACATAGTCAGACTGTTGATGGCTACCTGTCGCATATGCACAGGACCATGGTCGTTGTAGCCGAGTCGCTTGATGGACACTTCATTGGCGTATTCCTGCAGATACTGCACTTCTGCGTCGTTGATCAACGCCATACCGATCTTATGGCTCAGTTCTTTCGGATCGAGCATCGACATGAGGTGTTGTTCCAATGAGATTTCTTTCGGTGATTTCATATACTCTTAAGATACACGGTATTGGAGGAACAGGAAAGGGGCAGTAGCAAACGGGGAAAAAAGCCGGTACAATACGCGTATGGCGAAATTGACGATGAGAAGCCTCAAGTGGCTGGGGAAACCGCTGATATGGAATAAGGACTACCGGTCTTTGTCTCTCCTCGTAGATCAGGGAACGACATTTCCCGGGAACAATGCAAGCATCCTCGCGGTTTCAGAAAAAGACCTTGTCGCGACAGCTCTGCTTTCCGTCGCGCCTGCCGGCGGTGAATGCGGGATACTGGTATTTCAGACGGACAAAAGCCAATTCGCGGCGGGAGCGTCTCAACAAGGATTCGCCGTTCATTCCCTTGCGGCGGGGTATCCCACAAACGTCCATGTTCCCTCTTCGTTGGAAGATAAGGAAAACATCTGGATGAGGCTGGAGCGGAAAGGAGCGGCCTTCAGCATTGGCTATAGTTTCCACGGAGAGACATTCATCCCCCTTGCCACCTCCCATCTTCCGGGAGCGGAAAGCAGTTTCAGTTTTGGATTTTACTTTGCGAACGACGCATGCCCGTCGTTCCGGGCGGTTTGCTCTGACTTTCTCGTCGTTGAAACGAAATGAAGCTTGATGCCGCCCACCCATACTTTCCATAAAAATCCAGCCGTATTCTCGTCCGGTCCTTCCCCAGTAACCCCGATCTTCGGCATCTACGATACGCCTTTTCCGTCAAGACCCATACAACCGACCTCCGCTACGGCAAACATAGGTTTGCATATATTCCTCGGATCGATCTTTCTTTGACAGGATTTGTCG
>JBAXYP010000093.1:0-6540 GCA_041670725.1 Sphaerochaetaceae bacterium | reverse complement strand
CTTGCAGAACAGGGACTTTCTGTGCAAGACGCAATTGATGCGTTGTTGGAACGCATAGCGAAGGAAGGGACACTCCCCTTTCCCGTCACGCATGCCACGCAAATAGCATCCGAGAGGAGTGATTGTCTCGCAACGTTATACGGGGAGAATCCAACGGAAGATGCCGAGGCCGATCCCGGTTTCTTTGAAGACGACGAGGAAAACCCGTTCCTCACGTAACGAAGAGGTCCTTTCAATACCGTACGGCAAAACAAAGAGACATGACGCAACGGCAACGAGGGCAAGTCGGAAACGGAAAGCGACTGGCATGACAGATGCGCGGTTCCCGGTTTTCATTCGATCCGTAGGGATATCTTCCCACCACCCCGACGTCATGCGAAACGAACAGTTTATCCCATCCGAATTTTCAGGATCTCGTCGGAGGCACGGACAGGGCGATCATCGACATCCTCTTCATCACGAGAATGCGCCAAAGACACAGGCGGCCAAACTTCCATCCTCCCGAGGTGAAATCCATCAGGATCCAGCGGAAAGGGAACGTTTCAATTCGATCTTCCCGCTGAGCGCCGCCAACACCGCCATGCCCAACGGAAACAGACTGGCCAGAAGTAATCCGTGCTTCAGATTGCCCGAAGAAGAAGCGGCAAGAGAGACGACTTGGGGGCCGAGCGTACTGCCGATGTTTCCTGAAAACGCCAATATCCCGAACAGCGTCGTCCCACCCCAAGGAATGGAAGCCGCCGAAAGACTGAACGTCCCCGGCCAAAACAACGCGACGGCGAATCCGGTGAATGCGCACCCCAGAAGCGCGACGAACCGATTGGCGGAGAACACAGCGACGAAATAAAGAGCCACGGCGCATACGGCCGATATGGACAGATAACGTCGCATGGAAATCGCCTCTTTGTGCACGCCGTACCACGTCCGCACCAGCGCCATGCAGAGCGCGAACAGACACGGTCCGAGGAGATCCCCCAGCGCCTTGTCCACCCCAAGCCCCCGTTCTGCGAACAACGAAGCCCACTGGCTCATCGACAACTCGGCTCCCGCCCCGCAAAACATCATGCCGGCAAACACCCAAAACAACGGTTGGGACAGGATTCTTTTGAGACGGACGCCGCTTTTCTGGCCATCTTCCAGGGAGACCAACGGAACGCGCAGGAAAACAAGACTGTCCGCCAGCGGGAACGCCGACCAGAACAGAGCCACGTATCTCCACGAATCGGTTCCCCACACGCCGAACAAGGCGGTGGACACCCCAATGACCAACACCATACCCCAGCAATAGGAGGAATGAAGCAGCGCCAAGGCGTTGCCCCCTTCTTTCTCCCGGGGAATCGCCTGGATGATGGCACTGCCCAACACATCCCCGATTCCGCTCCCCGCCGCTCCTACGGCCATACCGACAACCACCCCGGAAAATCCGATAAACGGCGGAAGAAGCCATAGCAAAAACAAGCCGAAGAAACTGCATAATGTGGCAAAGACGATGCTCCTGCGGTATCCGAACAAAGCGGAGATCCTGCCGGTCAGCAGATTCGCAACCAATTGGATGCCGAAATTCAGCATGATCAATAAACCCACTTGGGAAATATCCACGCCGAACTGGCGCTGGAACGTCGCAAACAATAACGGCGGCAAATTGTTTACCGCCGCTTGGCCGACATAACAGAGATAACAGGCACGAACCGTATTCCGGTATTTCATATGCACACCACTGTACTACCGCCAAGAATCGAACGCAAGCGAATCTACAGAAGCACGAATGCGGCGAATGCCGAAAGGAGGACGAGAAAAACGAAATTCCACACGGTGAACAAAAGAAGATACCTGCCCTTGTGCGCATCTCCGCTTCGCCCGTATATCTTGAAGGAAATCAACGAGGCAAGGGATGCGATCAAGGTACCCAAACCCCCGATGTCCGTACCCAATACGATGGCCGTGCCATTCGCGGTGAAATGGGACAGAAGAATCGCCGCCGGAACATTGGAAATCACCTGACTGGCAAGTACGCCATACAGAAACTCCCTTCCCTGGATGGATTGCATAAGGACGCGGGTAACCGACGGAATCCGCCCGAGATTGCCGACGAAGACGAAAAAGAAGACGAACGTGCCCAAAAGGCCGTAATCGACTTTTCCGAACGACTTCCGATCCAAAAACAACATGCAGACGGAGACGACGAAGAACGTCAAACGATAGTCGAGCAGACGGAGGGCCGTCATGATGCAGAGCGCGAACAAAGCGAGACCGACGCCGAGTTTCTTGTCATCCAACGATACGGGTACCGTATCGTCCCCATGCAGCGCCCCCTCGTAATGATGAAACGAAACGACGAGGAGAATCATTCCCAACGAACATAACGTCACGGGGAATACGACTTTGAAAAACACGCCGAACGGCATTCGATAGTAAGTATACAGGTAAAGATTCTGAGGATTGCCAAACGGAAACGCCATGCTGCCCAAATTCGCTGCGATAGTCTCCATGACGATAACAAAGCGCAATGATCCCCGATCTTCTTTTGGATAGACCATCAATGTCAAAGGAACGAACGTCAGGAGCGAGACATCGTTGGTCACCAGCATAGAGAAAAGGAAAACGGAACACACCAAGATCATCGCCAAACTTTTGACCGACCCCGCTTTCGCCGCCAAACGGCGGGAAACGGCGGAGAAGAGTCCGAAACGAATCAGCCCCTGAATGACGAGCATCAGGCTGAACAGCAGGGCGATGATCCGAAAATCCACGTACGAAGCGTACGTCCCGTCGATCGGGACGAACGCCATGGAGATCATCGCCGCCGCCAGCGCGACCACAAATACGAATTCCCGTTTGGCGAACGCCAACAGTTTCCGCATGGATGAGGAGGATTCAGTCCCTCAACAGATCGAGATCGATCTCGCACAGGACGACCGGATAACCGCACCCCCATGAGGCAAGTACCTGCGGATGGACTTCACCGAAAATCCCTATCGTCTTTCCATCGACGACGACGCGCGCGCATCGTCCGGGAATAAAGCGCGGATCTTCCCCCACTTCCCCAAGAACGTACTCCTTCTTCAGGAAATACATCAGGGTGTAGAGACATGAGGATACGTCGTTGTATCCCACGGCGATGTCGCTCAACATGAAGCCGAGATGGTTCCGCGTCGCAGTGCCGCTGTTGTCGGATGGATCCTTGAAGGCAACCTTACCGACCTCAAAAATCTTGTGCGGGAAAGGTGCATGTGCCGAAACGCTCTCGCTCTCCAACAAGGAAGGCAAAACGGAAGGCCGCACCACTTCAAAATTCTCCGTCATCGGGTTGGCTACGAAAATACAGTCCTTTCCATCGACATGCATGTTGTCGATGTATTCTTTCCGGGAGCCAAGGTAGTTGTACATCATCTCCTGAAATCCCATACCGACGAGAATCTGCTTGACGGAACGACCGAACGCCTCCGCGTCGCTGATCCTGCCGATGGTGAAATCATGAGGCGGCTCCGGTTTGAAATTGTTCAATCCGTAACCGATCATCACATCTTCGACCACATCCACCGGATGAAGGAAATCGTTGCGGTATTCGGGAACCGTCACATACAGCACATCATTGTCGCAGATGGCGTATTCTCCCATTTTCTTCAACGCGTCGACGCACTGGGTCGCGGTGACTTTCTCCCCGAGCGTCTTCTGCACCAACGAGACCTGACAAGAGATGGGTCTCTGGAAATAATACGGCACCGTGATGTCTTTTCCGTACGGTGTTTCCACGGGGAAATGACATGTCACCGGTTTGATCGTCCAGCCCATGTCCGCCATGTCGCAGGCCATGATGGCGGCTACAAGCAACAACGGCTCAAGTTCGGGTCCGGACATCTCCACGAAAAGATCGCTGTCCCCGACCTTCACCGCTCCGATATTCGCCGAGTTGATCACGGGCGGGAACGAAAGTGTCTCTCCCTTGTCGTCGGTCAGATAGGGATATACCGGCTTGTCCGCAACGATATACCCATAGTCCTTCCCCTTGGGATGTTTCTCGACGATCTCCCTCAGACTCATCACCTCGTCCGAACCAAGAGGCTGAAATTTCGTTTTGTCGGGATCAACGCCGGCGTAATGAATGGGGTAGGCGATCATGTCGCTTCGGTAAATGCCGAGCGCCACGTTTCTTCGTTTCCGTCCGTATCCCTCGCACAGTTTTTCCTGACTCTGGATCAGGGCAAGCAGTTCCTCTTCCGTAACGGCATGGCCGCTGACGGCAAAACCAATGTCGTATGCACGTACCGGAGCCGCACTTTGCTCGATATACAAGTCTCTTCCTTCCGAATCGATCGTTTCCTCGGCGGTGGAGAAGAAATCATATTCACAGCTCTCGCCCCAGTAGGCTTTCAAGGCGCGGGCGACACCGGCGGCGGACCACAAATCGGGACGGTTGGTATCGTTGAGCTCGATTTTCACCACACCGTCTTCATGTCCGCCAAGTTCAGCCTTGGCGACGGGGAAAATATCCATCATCTCCTCATCCGTAAGCTTCTTGCCCAACAGGCGGAAGAACAAATTCTCGTTCGTTTCAATCTTCGGCATCAGTTTCCCCTCCTCATGCGAACGCTCTCAATGTTTGGCGTAAAAAGTTCGCGGATGTCGTTCAGACCGAGGTGCATCAACGCCATGCGGTCGATGCCCATGCCCCAAGCCAGGACCGGCACATGGATGCCGAGCGGTTCGGTGACTTCCGGGCGGAAAATCCCCGAACCTCCCAATTCAAACCACCCGAGCACAGGATGCTTGATGTGCACTTCGATGGACGGTTCGGTGAAAGGAAAATAGCCGGGCACGTATTTGACGTCTTCCGCCCCGGCAATCTCGGTGGCGAACATCTTGAGCAGTCCAAGCAACGTCCTCAAGTTGACATCCTCCCCCACCATGATGCCTTCCGTCTGATAGAAATCGGCTCCATGAGTAGCATCCACCTGATCATAGCGGAAACAACGGACTACGCCGAAATATTTGCCGGGAACCTTCGCATGGGTGAGCGTATGAGCCGAAAGAACCGTACCTTGGCTGCGGAGCACCTGCCGTTTGGTGAATTCCTCGCTGAAATGATATCCCCAACCGCGGCTACCCGTCTCCCACCCATCCTCGTGCGTGGCCTTGACGTGACTGAACCATGGTTCGTCGATGCCCTTGCAATGTGCAGGATCCTTGATACTGTAGACATCGTGGATGTCGCGGGCGCTGTGGAACTGCGGCATGAACAACGCGTCGCCGTTCCAGAACTCCGTCTCCACGAGCGGCCCGTCGAACTCTTCGAATCCGAGAGACGTAAGCTTGTCCTTCACCCACTGCACATATGCGCCGTACGGATTGAGGCGACCCGGAACGATCCTGGACACCGGGGCGTTGAGCGCATACGGACGGAAGGTGCCGTCCTTCCACTTTCCACCCTGGATGATCTCAGGCGTAAGAGCGCCGAATTCCTCGCCGGTGATGTTCGCCTCCACCAACGCCTTCTGCGCCGCGACGCCGTCTTCCGTCAATGCATAGACGACATCTTCTTTCTCCACCACTTTGAAAGGAGACGCGTTGGCTCCGCGTTTCTTGGAGATTGACTGGATGGCCGATTTTTCTTCCGTGGTCAAGGACGCCTCGTCGAGAGGCCCTTCCAAGCCCTTGGTCAACAACGCGGCCGCGACGACGACTTCATGGGGCATTTCGTCTTTCTTGACAACCGCCTTGTGCTCCTCGTTCATACCGGCGACGCCGGCCTTGGAAAGCTGGCCGAACGCCGAGCCGACATCGCTTTGTGGAAGTTCCAACGCCTGGGCAATCTGCGGAAGCGTGTGCGGACCCTGAGCGCGAAGAAACGTAAAAATACGCTGAACGGGAAGCCCGTTCTTCTGCTGTTCCTTGCCGAAATCGGTCAACTCGTACAAAGTACGGCCATCGCGGCTCTTCTCTTGCAAACACCCCTTGGCGCACAACCATGAAAACGCCTGATTGCACTGCCCGACCTTGTATCCCAACTCGGCGATAATGCGTTCCGTGGTGATTGCATCCCCCGATCTGACGTGCCGCAAAAGGCGGACTTCAAGCGGATGCAGGTTCTTCACATCGATGTCCATGAAACTTCTCCTGTATGGGCACCAGTGTACCGACAAGAAGGGAAAATGAAAAGAGCGGACGGACGGCGGATCACAGAAGAGACCGGACGGCCGAGAGGACATCATCGACGGACGGAACCATCGCCTCCTCAAGCTCTTTCTGGAACGGGATGGGACAATCCTTCCCGCTGAGAAGCAGAGGATGCGCCTTCATACGGGAGAACACCCCGGCGTCCTGCATCGCCATAGAGACGACCGCAGAACCGTATCCCCCGAAATCAGGACTTTCCTGCACCATAACGAGGCGACCCGTCTTCCCGACCGACGAAAGCACCGCATCCGTATCGAGAGGACGGAGCGTACACAGATCGAGCACTTCCGCAAAAATGCCTTCCTCGGACAATTTCCTCGCCGCTTCGAGACAGGTAAGGACCGCCCTGCTGTAACAAACCAGCGT
>JBAXYP010000092.1:0-6559 GCA_041670725.1 Sphaerochaetaceae bacterium | reverse complement strand
TGCGGTGTACGGGAATCCCAACGCTACTCGCCGCCTTGGGGTTCTCCCCAACCATTCTCATCCGCAATCCGAATGGCGTACGGAAAAGAATAAAACCGCCGAGAAAAGCGAGTGCAATAGTGATCGGCAACAGAATGGACTGAGTTCCCAGAATCTCGCCGATTACCGGAATCCGCTTCAGGAAGGAAAGACGAAGCGTGATACCTTTCACCGTATCACTACTCCCCTTGTTTTTCCAAATGACCTGAAGCAAAAGCGTACTGGCGGCCGTCGACAATAAATTCAACCCGATACCGCTGATGACCTGATTCATTTTATAACGTACGCAAAGCACGCCGTGGGCGAGGCCGAGCAAAATGCCTCCGGCTATGCCGCACACCACACCGACGATGGCGCTCCCGCTATAATAGGAACCGACCACAGCCGAGAACGAGCCAAACAACATCATGCTTTCCAATCCCAGCGCCATGATGCCGCTTCGGACCGAAAATACGCCACCCAACGCAACCAGGACAAGCGGGATAGAAAGGGAAAGCGTCGAACTGATGACACCAAGAATCATTTAGACGCCTCCTTCGTTCTCCGCAGGAAGGGGAAGATGTCTTCAATAAGCAACGGAGCGGATACAAAAATGACGACGAAAGCCTGAACGATACTCACAAATTCCGTAGGAATACGACTACTCATATTCAGATAGTTCGCACCGTTTTTCAAAACACCGAAAATGATCCCCGAGAGAATGATCCCTAATGCAGAGTCATTGGCCAAGGCCGCGACGGAGATGCCGGAAAATCCATACCCAGGAGAAAATCCTGCGACGAACCTGCGATTGACGCTCATCACTTGCAACGCCCCCGCAAGTCCGGCCACGGCGCCACTGAGAAACATCGCCAGCATCATGACCCGTTTCACGCTGATCCCTGCGGTCTCGGATGCAGGCAGATTCAAGCCGACGCATTTGATCTCAAGCCCTACCTTTGTTCTGTCGATGAACACCTTGACCACAAACGCACAAGCGACGGCAATGACGAACGCCCATGTAAGTTGCGACCCGGCAACAATCTTGGGCAACAATGCGGAATCAAGCATTCGCTTCGTCTGTGCGGTCGCCCCCTCCGCTTTCAGGGGATAATTGGCAAGATAGCTGGTGAAATTGATCAATATGAAATTGGTCATCGTCGTCGTAATGACTTCGTTAGAACCGAACTGGACTTTGAGGTAACCGATAAAAAGTCCGGCGAGTCCGCCGATCATCATGGCAGCCGCGATAGCAAGGATTATGTGCATGGCGGAAGAGACATGCAGATCCGTCATACCAACCAACGCCGCGGCCATTGCACCGATGTACAATTGACCCTCGACGCCGAGATTAATCATCGTCGCTTTCTTTGCGATCATGTAGGCCAAACCGGTAATGATCAACGGCGTCGCTTGCACCAAAGAATTCCCAATTCCCCTAAAACTTCCCAAAGCTCCTTCGATGATAATGCCATACGCAGAAAAGGGATTGTATCCGCATACCGCCATAATCAGTCCGCTGACGACAATTGCCAGAAAGAACGAAGCGATCGGCACCACCAAGGATCCAGCAACACCCTTATGCATGATCGGCGCCTCCTGTCATCAAGAGTCCCAACTCGTCGAACGTCACATCGTCCTTATCTTTTATCGCAACGATTCTGCCTTCATACATGACGGCGATGCGATCGGAAAGATTCATAACTTCATCAAGATCCGCAGATATCAGGACAACTGCTTTTCCCCGTTCTTTCAAATCAAGGATACGGTGATGGATGTATTCCATCGCACCGACATCCACACCTCTGGTCGGCTGACACACCACCAATACGTCAGGATCCTGACTGATCACCCGGGCAACGACAATCTTCTGTTGGTTTCCGCCGGAAAGGGAGGAAACGCGAGCCCTCGCGTTCGGCGTCTTGATCTGGTATTCATCGATCATCGTATTCGCATATGCAACGATTGCCTTCCCATCCAAGAAACCATGACGTACGAATCTGCGGTCATCGTGATATCCGAGGATGATATTCGTCGCGACGGACATTTCCGTGATGAGCCCACGCACCAGGCGGTCTTCCGGAATGTGACCTATTTTTTTGTGAATCATCGTCTTCGCATCCCCTTCAACCCGTTCTTCGCCCTTGTACATCTCACCCCTGTCCGGTTTTCTCAATCCGGTAAGGACTTCCGCCAGTTCGCTTTGCCCATTTCCTTCCACGCCGGCGATACCGAGAATCTCCCCTCTTCTGATAGAAAACGAAATGTCTTTGAGTACCTGTATCCCGTGATCCGACAACGTACAGTGCTTGACGGAGAAATAAGGTTTCCCCGAAGGTTTTTTGTCGCTATGGACATTCAGTTCGACCTCGCGTCCCACCATCATGGTCGCAAGTTCTTCCATCGTCACACCGCCAAGGGACTGGCGATGCCGTATCATCTTTCCTGAACGCAACACGGAAATGGTGTCCGCGATCGCAAGGGTTTCCTTCAGCTTGTGGGTGATGATGACGATACCCGTGCCTGCGGCCTTGAGCCTTCGCATGATCAAAAAGAGTTCATCTACTTCCTGCGGCGTCAGAACGGCGGTCGGTTCATCGAGAATCAGGATTTGTGCTCCTCTCCAAATCGCCTTCAGAATCTCAACTCTCTGCTGCTCGCCCACCGACAGACTTTGCACTTTTGCACGAGCGTCGATTCCGAAATGATAAGTATCGATGAGTTTCTGCACCTTGCCGCATGCATCGTCCATATCCAGGAGATGATGCTCTGTCACCGGTTCCTTCCCGACGATGATGTTCTCTGTAACCGTCATCACAGGAGAAAGGAGAAAATGCTGGTGGACCATGCCGATCCCATTTTTGATCGCGTCCTTAGGGGAATGGAACACCGTCTCTTTCCCGTCGATCAGGATACGACCTTCATCAGGCATCGTCATACCATAGAGAATACGCATAAGACAGGTCTTTCCCGCCCCGTTTTCCCCCAGAAGAGAATGGATTTCTCCGCAATGAACGGAGAAATCGACATGATCCACCGCACGAACCAAGGGATATTGTTTAACAATTCCCCTCATCTCCACACATTTCGGCATGATTCCCAATTTTCCTACTTATTTCTTGAATTGATTCTCAGCAACCCAAGCGTCGAGATCTTCCTCTTTGTTGGTGATGACCAACGACCCGTCAGTGATTTTTTGCTTCACGGCAGAAATCGTCTCCTTGATGTCCGCAGGGATCACCACATCAGAACCCTCATCAGAATACCCGACCGCACCTTCCTTCAGTCCCGTAATGAAGGAACCGGCTTTCCACGAACCGTTCAGGCAATCCCGGACTTCATTGTAAACCATCTCATTGACGTTTCGAATGGAAGTCGCCGCCACAACGCTCGGAGCAAGACCGTTCTGGTTCCCTCCGACGCCGAAAACGTAGAATCCGTTCTCCTTTGCGGCATTGAACACGCCAAGCCCAGAGGCTCCGGCAATCGGCTGGATAAAATCCGCGCCGCGATTATACATGGAAATCGCAATCTCCTTCCCTTTCGTGGGATCGTTGAAAGAACCGATCACAGCCTCAAGTACCTCCACATCGGGATTCACATATTTCGCTCCGGCCTTGAACCCCACCATACCTTCACGGAGATTGGGGAAATCCATACCGAGGATGACACCGATGGTATTCTGTTTATTTGCCATCGCCATGTCACTCAATGTTCCAAGACCGGCGTACACGCCACACAGAAACGTCTGCTCCTGCCATTTCGTCGCGGTCGCCCTGACATTGGGAAAACCGGGAAGGCTTGCGTCGATCAAAGAGAACTTCTGATCGGGAAAATCCGCGGCTACCGTCTTGATGGCGTCAACCTCGTCGTTACCGATTCCGATGATTAAAGCGTAATCACCACGTTCTGCGAATTGGCGGAGAGAGGGTTCGAAATCACTGGCGGTAGCGGGTTCGAAGTAATCAAAATGAATTCCAAAATCCTTTTCAGCCTGTTGAAGACCCGCATACGCCATGTCGTTGAAGTTCTTGTCTCCCAATCCACCGGTGGAAAGACAGATGGCGATGTTTTTCGATTCTTTCTTTTCCGAGACGACCTTCTCGCCTTGGCCGTTTGCGAAAAGCAGACATCCGGCAACCAACATCCAGCATACAGACACGATCCGCTTCATTGGGACCTCCCAAATATACGATTTTATGTAGTATAAGGGCTGTTCTCTTGACCAAATAAGTGACACATGGCACTCTTAAGAAGAAAAATATGACCTTTTCTTTTCTGGAGGCGGATTCTGGACATCCAGGAAGTAATTGATAGTTTTCCCAACGAAATCAAACGAGAGCTTGAACCGTTTCACTGTGCAGCGGGAGAGGCAATCATCCGACAAGGCGAAGAGATACGATACGGATATTTTTTCGTCACAGGTTCCACGAATATCATTCAGGTCAATGCCAAGGGAAAGGATTTTCTTGTAGCGCAAAACAATCCGAACCATTTCTGTTGCCTGATGGATATCTACTCCGACCATCAGTTCCAATGTTACACGGTAACGGCGTTGACGGACTGTTCGGGTTATCGACTCGGCAAACGATGGTGTCTCCTGCTTCTCAAAACAAAATGCCTGTTTCAGGAGTATTTGATCAATCAATGGGCGGAAATGTTTTACGTAACCTCGCGCAACGCATGCAGGTTTCCCAATTACTCCACCAAATACAAACTGATCGAATATCTTCGCAGCCCGCGCTTTCGACAAGAAGACGGAACCCACATAATCCGAGAGAACCGCGATTTGATGGCCATCTCACTCGGATGTTCCAGACGTACGTTGTTTCGGCTCTTGAAGGAGTTCAGGGAAAGAAACGTCATCACACTCAAGGAATCCGTCATTTGCCTCAGCAAAATACAGGAAAAACAATTACTGGAGGAAATCGAGGACTGGATGACGTAAACGCCATCCGGAGCGACGGTTTTCTCGATAAAGACAGAACCAGAACGATTCTCTTCGAAAAACCTGTCATTCTTTCGCCGTAAAAACAGCCTCACAGTCGTCCTTCGTCTTGTCGCCGGCGCAAATCCCCAAGCGGTACGGAAAAGACGTTCCTAAGGATTTCTTGTTAGGCGACCAGATTCCCGACGAGTCGCTGAAACAAAAAACAGTTGTGGATTTCTTTTGACAAATCCCCAAAGTGGGTGTACAAAAGAATATGAATTCGTGTACGTTAACGATTTGTTTGCAAAGGAAGACGTTAACGTTAACGAACAAATCCGGACACAGCATGTGCACAAGAAGGAGAAGTGTCGGTTTCTATGGGTTCTTCAAAGGCCATCTGGCCTTGAGTATTTCAGGAGGTCTTACATGAAAAAGGTAGGAATGGTAGTTCTCTGTCTGGTTCTTGCCTGCTCTTTCGCGTTCGCAAACGGGCAATCGGAAAAGAGCGGTGCGACGGCGACCAAGAAACCGTTGATCGGTGTTTCCATTTGGAGTTCAACCGATACACTGGGAAGCCAATGCAAACGGATCCTTGATGCGGCGGCAAGCGCATTGAATGTCGATATCATGTATGTCGACCAAGGACACATCTCAGAACAGGTGACGGCATCCGCCGAAACGCTGTGCGCTGCAGGATGCGACGGGATTGTCATTTGCAATTCCGCATCAGCGGAGATGACGTCGGTCATCAACACTTGCACGGAAAACAAAGTGTATTGCGCCCAGTTCTTCCGGATCATCAACCAAAAAGACAATCCGAACGAATACGCGCTTGCCTGCAAGTCGCCTTATTACGTCGGTGCGGTTCACGAAAACGAAGTCGACAACGGCATGAACCTGGTTAAGATCCTGTGCGAGAAAGGATGCAGGAAGATCGCGTTGGAAGCATGGGAAGCCGGAGACGCCACGTTCCTGCTCCGCTGGAAGGGATACAAGGCCGGGATTGAGAAATGGAACAAGGAGAATCCGAACGACAAGGCGGTCTTGCTTGATCCGCAATATGGCGGCACCACCTCCGATACCGGACGAGCAACCGCGGAAGCGATCATCAACGCAAATCCTGACATCAATGCCTTGATCGTCGCCGGCGGCGGCGGAGACACATTGGTCGGAGCTCTTGCGGCGATCGACTCAATGGGATTGAAGGGAAAGATCGCCGTCGTCTCCACGGATTTCCTCGCCGATCTCGACAAGCAATTGGCATCCGGCGGCATGGCTGCTGAATCCGGCGGACATTACTGCGATCCATTGTTCGCGTTCATGCTGGTATATAATGCCATCAAGGGAAACTACAAGACGTCGACGGATTCGTTCTATGAAATCAACTTCCCGTACCTGTACGTAGCTTCTCCCGAGGATTACGCAGCGTACGCAAAATATTTCGTGAACGATCTTCCGTACAATGCGGATGAACTTCGCGCGATGGCTACGCTGAGCGTAGAAGACTTGACCAAGAAAGCGGCATCTTTGTCCATCGAGGACGTCCAAAGCCGTCGTAGCAAATAAAGAATCGCATACAACGTGAGGCCGCGTTTTTCGTGGCCCCACGTT
>JBAXYP010000091.1:0-6574 GCA_041670725.1 Sphaerochaetaceae bacterium | reverse complement strand
CCGCCTCCGAATCCACCTCCGACGAACCCACCGCCTCCGAACGAAGAATGAACGGGACCGTGTGCGGTGGAGGTGGATTGTGGATACAGGTTCCTAGCCACGGCATTTTGTACGCCTCCGATCATCGAATCCAGAAGCATCACGTTGAACAGCATATCCGAAGGTCCATAGTACCATGCCGGTTGTTCCATCATGATACCGTCGAATTTCCGCGCCCACTTCTTTTCCAATCCAAAGACAATCGCATAGGAAAGAACGTGATAGTACAAACTGGGATTCCTGTCGATCATTACTTTCAGTTGGTCGATCTTTGCCGTTGCGATGAACTCGCGGTAACCGAGCATCTGGGACATCATCTTTACGCCGTACGGGCTTCGCTTCCCGACAAACGAACCGATGACGCCAATGACCGAAGGAATGAGGGTGACGCACAAAGCCATGATCATCGCCTTCACCCCACTCCAAAGGCTTCCCTGCACGCCTACCACGGCCCCGTAAAAACAAGCGAGCGCCGCCAAGAGGCAAATGAAGGAAACGAATACAAGCGTGAATTTCCGCGCCGTGAGGCTCCGGGACGCGACGAACCGTGAACCTGCCATTGTGACGGCAAGACTGACCAATCCGAAAAGCAACACGAGCGCCTCATCCCCATATCGGTACCCTTTCTGGACGAGCACGGCCGAGAGGACGACGGGCACGAATGCGAACAAGGAAACGAACGCCTTCTTCCGTTCCGCGCGCTCATCCTTCATATCGTCATCCCCACGCGAGAAGCGACGTCTCACGCTCGCCTTTACATCCATGACATCCTTCGCAAACGCCTGGCTCTTCATTGAAGACAAATGGACTACGCCGTCGCTTCCGCACCGGAAGAATGCATCGAAAAACTGTTTCTCATATGCACTTGCGCCTTCCGGCTCTTTGACTTTCGTAAACACGTAATCTTGCGTCCGGAGAAACTCCTTCTTTAAAATGGTGATGGTCAGACACCCGTTGTCCGCCCAATAAAACAACATGGAGGAAAGGTCTTTCGCATCCACGGAACCGTCACTCAGATAACCGACATCCATCGGAGAAAGCCCTTCGGGAACTTCGAAACGCACGACGGGAACGACAAGATCGTCACGTCCGTATCTGGAGAACGTCCACCATGCAAGCAAAACGCCGAAAAGGGAGACAAGAAGCGCGAGTGCCGCATAGAACGTCGTCTCATCCTTGTCCTTCACCACCGAAGCAAAGTAACCTTCCGGCAGTTCGATACGAAGATTCAGCCCCTTCCCCTCCCCCAGATTCCGTGCAGTCCCGCTGACCGTCATGCCATCCTGAGACACAGTGAACGGAACGGAGGTCGTACCGCCGGCCGTACCGGTCACGACCCATATCTTGGATTGATCGACAGGATGCGGCATATGGATAACGAACGAGAAATTGTTTACGGGGCATTCCCACTCGCTGCCGAGAAGATCGTAGTACACTTCATCGTAATCGGGATTGCCGTCGTCGCCGATGCCAAGCGTGTAACCGATCACATATCGCTGCGCGCCGCTGACGTAAAGGTCAGGATCCCCCAGACGGAACGACACATACGCATCGGAAACGGAATCTCTTTGAATCGGCACGGAGGCACGCAAATCCGACAACTCCACCCGCTTTTTTCCGTAACGCACGGGGATAAAACGGTAGATACCGTGGCGGGGACGGGAGAAATCGACATCGATGGTCTCGGATACGGAATACACGTTGGCATCGTTCACCGCGACATCCATTGTATAGGACGGAATTGCGTAATCGGTCTGCGCAAAAGACGGAACCGCCAAAATGGCGATAATGAATGCAAGCAAAAGCCGTCGTTTCATGAAACGCCCCCTCCGAAAAAGATTTTTTCCACAAGCGATGCGATGGATCCGGCCAATGAGGAAGCTTCGTCGTCCGTCAGGAAGGACATGCCATCCTTGTCCACACCCGCAGCCCAATTGATGCTGTAGGCGACGGCCGCCATCGGAATGCCTGCCTCATTGGAAAGAACGACTTCCGTACCCAGCGTCATTCCGACGTAATCTGCGCCGAGCGCGCGCAATGCACGGATTTCCGCCTTCGTCTCCAAACGGGGACCGGCGGTCGTCACGTACACGCCGCCGTCCTTAAGCGAAGGATCGGAGGCGAGCAATGACGCCCGCAACGCTTCGTCGAACGGATGATCCATCGGCACATGCCGTACCTCCGCCTCTCCGCCGTCATACAACGTGGAAGAACGGGACGAAGAAGCGAAATCCAAGAAATCCCCAACCACGGCCACTTCCCCCGGTTTGAGAAAATCGGTGATCGATCCGACGGCGTATACCCCGACGAGCCCATCCACGCCGAGGGACCGAAGCGCGGCGATATTGGCCCGATAATTCACCATATGGGGAGGAAGCGCGTGATCGGCGCCATGGCGGGAAACAAATGCAAGTCGGCCGTCATCCGACACGCATACGGATGCGCTTCCGTACGAAGTATGCACGACCGTCTCCTTGCAACGGAACCCAGCAAGTCTTTCCAGACCGGTACCGCCGATAATCGCCTTCATACGAACCTCCTAGATAATCCCGTCGGGCGTCACCACATACGTGACCAGAGTTCCCGGAATCTTGTCGAACGCAGGATACAACGCCTTCATCGAGGGCGTCGTCGTGCATGCGCCCATGCAATGGGTCACCTCCCGTCCATCCCGTTGCTCCACCACCATATCCTCGCCCCGAAGCTTCGTGGGATCGGGAGAGACGGCGAACACTGCGTACGGAATATGATAATAGGACGCGGCGACGGCATTCGCAAGCGTACCGGTCTTGTTCGCGACGCTCCGGTCGGAACAAAGAACGTCACAAGCCGTCAGATAGATATTGACCAATCCGTCAGCCATAAAGGCCGGTCCCGCGCCGTCGGTGATCAACCGTACGTCAAACCCCAGTTCCTCAAGGGAGGGCGCAGTGAGTCTGGCACCCTGCAGATACGGTCGCGTCTCGTTCACGAGGACAGAGACGCGCTTTCCTTCCTCCCTTGCGTATTGAAGCGCATAACAAAGGGAATGCTCGGCAAAACAAGTAGTGAGCACGCGAGCTTCCCGTGGCAACAGGGAACTGCCCAGTTTTCCCATCTTTTGGTATGATCGCTGAAATTCGGAAACCGTCTCTTTCGTGGCCGATGCAAGAATATCCGCATAATCGGCCGTTCCCTTCGCATTTTCCAACAGACGACGAATCGTCCGCGCCATCGTCGTGTTGGTCGGGCGGGCGCCGATAATCAGTTCCATATCCCGTTCCAGCGATTCGAATGACGTACTTCTCCGGGCGAGATACGGCAGGGCGCACAACGCCACCTCAAGCGGTCCACCTCCTTGGGTGACCATATCCTTAAGTGCCTGAGCGATTTCATTCGCGGTATGACAGGAAACGAATTCCTTTCGGAATGGGAAGGCTCTCCGATCCCCGATGAGCAGTGCACCGCCTTCCTCGCGTGCGATGTTTTCGCTTTCCAATAGGTACGGGAGGCGAATCATCTCCAGAATCCCTTGTGATCGGCGATGATCGCCGCGATCAATTGAGGGTCGTCTACGGGTCCCACGACGGTAATCTCTTTTTGTCCGGAACGAAACACCGTCCGACAATCCAGGCTGAACGTCGGATTCTCCGCATTGTCGCCGGTCAACGCAAGCAACTGCTTCTCGCTGATGCCGTATACCAACCGGGGAACGCCGGTCCAGTACATTGCACCCGCACACATGACGCAAGGCTCCGCGGTGGTGTACAGGGTACACAGGGAAAGGATATCCCGCCCGTACCTCCTTCCCGCCTCCAAAAGCGCTTTCGTCTCCGCGTGAAGCGCAGGACTGTCGCGATGGTCGTTACCCGCACGCACAAGAACATTCCCCTCTCTGTCGGCTACAAGGGCCCCGAACGGATGGTTTCCCTCCGCCTTCGCGTGGCGGGCTATGGAAACGGCTTCATAGAGCATGCGAACATCAAGCTCGCTTAACGTCCCTTCGATCACGATACCCATGCCAGAAGGGTAACAGACTCACGCTGATTGACGCAAGAGGAAAAGACCCGTATCTTTAAGGGACGAGTTTTGAAAAGGAATACAAATGAATACACGCATTGGTAAGAGAAGTGCCATGACCGTCCTTCTGGCCGTCTTGGTATGCGGATTGGTTTTTGCCGCGGGTTCCAAGGAATCATCCCAGAACGCAGTCATCGGCAGAATCGTTGAAGTCGCGGAGCCGGGTGATTCTCCTGTCTTCACCGTTCGGTTAGCCGACGGAACCACAAAAACCGTCGTCGCCGATGCAAAGACGAAAGGTTCTCTTCCTCCATCAAGCCTTTCCGTCGGCGATTATGTGGAAATGGATCTCGACGGTACCGATTACGCTGTGGCGCTCCGCTGGGTGAATCCTCTGGTAAGTCTGGGGACGATCACGGCAAACATCAACAAAACAGCCGTGAACAAGCCTGAAAGCCTTGTCAACCGATTCAGTTACACGTACGGATACTTGATGATCAAGTCCCTTGCCCAACAGGGGTTGTACTTCGATATGGATTACTACGTGCGGGGCACTCTTGATGCCATCCAAGTGGCGGCGAGCAAACCCATCACCGATTTCCTTACCGAAGACGAAATGAACGACACCGTAAAAAAATACCAGGACGAAGTATGGAGCAAGGGAACGGCGCCACAGGCATTCGCGGGTACGGACCTTACCGATCTCGAATCTATCGGAGAGTTGGAAAAGCCCACCGACCTCTTTCCGACATTCAGCTATACGTACGGATATCTCGTCACCACCAGCATGCTCAGGCAAGGATTGACCGTCAACGGACCATACTTCGCTTACGGTATGTTGGACACCGCCACCGATTCCAACCCGTTGCTGACCGATGAGGAAATGCAGCAGACATTCACCGAATACCAAAAAGCGCTGAACGAACAGATGCTCTCCCAAAACAAGGAAAAAGAAGTGGCGTTCCTTGCCGCGAACAAAAGTCAGGAGGGTGTCACCGTCACCGACAGCGGTTTGCAATATCAGGTACTTGTTGCCTCCGACGGCAAGCAACCAGGACCGCACGACTCCGTCACCTTCCATTACCAGCTGAAGACGCTCGACGGTCAGATCCTGGAAGATTCCAAAAAGGACGGAGGCGACGCACCGACCATGGCGCTCGACAATGTCGTCGCGGGTCTGAGGGAAGGCATCCCCTTGATGAACGTCGGATCCAGTTACCGATTCTTCATTCCGGCGGAACTCGCCTACGGTGATGAGGGTGCGGGTAATATTGAACCGGGAGAAATGATTGTTTTCGACATCGATCTGATCGGAACGAAAAGCCCCGAAGAAGCAAGTGCGGAAACGGTAACACAACCGTCAGCAACAAAATAAACGATACGATTCACCGAGAAACGGGAGCAATACGCTCCCGTTTTTTCTCTCTCAAAGAAGACTTGGATTAACGGATAGGCTGGTTTTTGTTTGCTACCCACAGATCATGAAAACCAATGATCTGTTTGACGCACCCGTCGATACCCAGCATTCCGCTATCCAACGAAAGGTCGTACGTCTTGCACATGCCCCATTTCCTGTCACTGTAGTAGTTGTAGAAATTTGCGCGTTTCTTGTCGTTTTTCAGGCAAACGTCCTCCGCGTCCGCTTCCGCCACCTGATATACGTCGATCGCCCGCTTCTTCCTGTCTTCGATCGGGGCATGAACGAACACGGAAATCAAATCGGGATGATCCCGCAGGATGTAATCGGCGCACCTGCCGACGATCACGCACCCCCCTGCCTCGGCAAGCTTTTTGATCGTCTTGCTGAGAATCAGAAAGAGTTGGTCGTTCAACGGCATCTCCGTCACACCGATGGCACCGCTCGCAAGAGGATAGCTTCCGACCACAAGGGAATAAAACAAGCTGCTCGACGCTTTTTCGTCCGCATTAGCGAACAACGCTTCGGACAATCCACTGTCTTTCGCCGCCAATGCGACGAGTTCCTTGTCGTAGAACGGGACTCCGAGTTCGTTGGCCAGTCGTTTCCCGACTTGTCTTCCGCCACTCCCAAATTGTCTTCCAATCGTGAACACCGTACTGTAGTTCATCGAGCGCCTCCCATCTCAGTATACCATACCGTATATAGGCAGAACATCATTTCCTCGCGATTACGCGCGCGGGGGCTCCATCACCTCCGAAAGGGAGCGGAAGAACAGTCAACGAAACGGTCTTTCCGGCCAGTCGTCCCGTCCCCGTGAGGTTTTCCACGATCAATCCGTCTGAAGCGAGAATCATTCTATGAATGGGAAGACGTATGTCGGAATCAGGACTCGGGGTGTCGAAACCAAACAGTCGTACACCACGAGACAGGAGAAGGCGCACGGTTTCTTGTGAGAGAACGGGATATCCCGTTTTGTACGCCTCCGTGCCCCACTTTGTTTCCCATCCCGTGGAAACGACCACCATATCCACCTCTTCAGGAATGTCAGGATCGTCGACGCCCCGCATCACGTATGCCATCCCAAAGAAACGGGAAAGCGGATATTGGTCCAATCGT
>JBAXYP010000090.1:0-6618 GCA_041670725.1 Sphaerochaetaceae bacterium | reverse complement strand
CAGACTCGTCCGTAACCGTGAGACGAATCTCGGGGATTTGTGCGCCGACGCGTATCGGACGGTGGCGGGCTCGGATATCGCCTTCGTCAACGGCGGAGGAATCAGAGCGAAGATCCCTACGGGCGACATCACCTATGGGGCGCTGATCAAAGTGCATCCGTACGGAAACACGCTTACCATGGTCAACGCGAAGGGACAGGAAATTCTGGATGCACTGGAACTGGGAAGTCGCGCAACACAAAAACAGGCGGAAAACGGCGAGAAATCGCTCGGTGAAGTCGGAGGATTCCTTCAGGTTTCCGGTCTGAAGTATACGATCGACACCTCGGTGCCTTCTTCGGTGAAACTTGATGGTAACGGTATGTTCGTTTCCGTGGACGGTCCGCGCCGGGTAAAGAACGTACAGGTGCAGACAAAGAACGGTTGGGAACCGCTCCAACCGGGAAAGACGTACAAGTTGGCTTCGCACAATTACTTGATCAAAGATGCCGGAGACGGATACACGATGTTCAAGGACAACGAACTTTTGATCAACGAAGGGATGTTGGATTATCAGGTTCTGATGACCTACCTGACCGACGCACTGGGCGGCAAGGTAGGAACGCAGTACAAGGAGCCGCAGGGACGAATCACCGTTATCTGAGGTTTTCCCGCGTATGACGAGAGCCCCTTCCCGGACGTTCCGGGCGGGGGCTTTTTTGAAGAGAGAAGGTTGGAAACCGCGAAGAAACCGGATACACTTGGAAGGGATGTCGTCCAGGGGGCGCATATGGAACGAAATGTGGTTGTGGTCGGCGGAACAAACATGGATATTTGCGGCAAAAGCGACAAACCGGTCGTCGCCCACGATTCGAATCCGGGAAGCGTATGGTTTTCCACCGGGGGCGTAGGACACAATATCGCGCTGAACATGGCGAGGATGGGATTGTCCGTATCGTTTCTCACTGCGGTCGGGGACGACAGTCAAGGACGCGATATCCTTTGCGAGGCGCGGGAGAATGGCATCAAGATGGTTCTTCCTCCGTTTCAAGGTCACGGTACGGGCGTATATGTGTATCTGTGCGGGAACGACGGGAACATGGAACTTGCCGTCAACGATATGGCGGTGACTTCCCTGATAACGCCGAAAACGCTTGAACCCTATGAGGCGCTCCTGCGCGAAGCGGATCTTGTCGTCGGGGAAGCGAACCTTCAGGAAGAGACGCTTCGGTATATGGGAGGCATCGCCCGGCATTTTGTCGTCGATCCCGTATCGAGCATAAAAATGCCGAGACTTTCCACCGTATGGAAAAACATCGAGGTGTTCAAGCCGAATTTGTTTGAGCTTGAAGAACTGGCTGGCATCCATGTGAAGGACGAAACGAGTCTGAGAGCGGCTTGTCGCATCGTGCGGGCTCTCGGTGTGGATACCGTCGTCGTCTCGATGGGAAAGGACGGGGCCTGGTATGACGACGAAAGCCTGAAGTTCCATATGCCTGTGGCGGAAAGTTCCCGGATCGTGGATACCACGGGATGCGGGGATGCGTTTGTGGCGGGGTTCTGTTTCGGCAGGTTGGACGAAGGAACACAACCCCTTTGCGGTGCATTCGGTTCACCAAAGCGGTACGCTCTTGCCTGCGCGCTTTCCGCTTCGGCGATCACCGCGGAGAGCAAAGAGACGGTCAGTTCCCGGATGAGCCGGGAGGAAATGATAAGCCGTGTGACGGGAATGCTTGCCCACGGGAAGGAGAAACATGAATGAACCAGTATCTGGAGATCACCGATGAAGTGAAAAAGGCGTTGGAAGGGAAAAAACCGGTCGTGGCGTTGGAAAGTACGATCATCAGCCACGGAATGCCATATCCGAAAAACGTGGAGACGGCGAATATGGTGGAAAAGACCATCAGGAAACAGGGAGCCGTTCCTGCAACCATCGCCATTATCGGCGGGAAGCTGAAAGTCGGTTTGGATCCAGACGAGCTCGAATACTTCGGGAAAAAGGGAACGAAGATCACCAAAGCGAGTAGAAGGGACATTCCGTATCTGTGTTCACGGAAGCAGGATGGAGCCACCACCGTGGCGGCGACGATGGAAATCGCGGCTATGGCGGGCATTCAGGTGTTCGCTACCGGCGGAATCGGGGGAGTGCATCGCGGCGTAGAGGAATCGATGGATATTTCCGCCGATCTTGAAGAGTTGTCCCGCACTCCGGTCATGGTGGTGTGCGCGGGAGCAAAGGCGATCTTGGATCTTCCCCGTACCATGGAGTATCTGGAAACGAAGGGCGTGATGGTCGTAGGATACGGAACGGACGAACTTCCCGCGTTCTATACGAAAAAAAGCGGCATCGCAATTCCCCTTCGTTCCGATTCCCCCGAGGATATCGCCTCCATCTGGAGGGCAAAGCAGGCGATCGATCCCGCTCACGGTATGCTGGTGACCAATCCAATTCCCGACGAGTACAGTATGGATGCCGATTACATCAACAAGGAAATCGATGTCGCCATCGACGAAATGCACAAACTGGACATTCACGGAAAAGACACCACTCCGTACCTCTTGGACAAAATCCAGAAGTTGACCGGAGGGGCGAGTCTGGAAGCGAACATCAAGCTGGTCTTGAACAACGCCGTGCTCGCAGGCAGGATCGCATCCTGCCTGTGACGGACGAAACGGTCAATTACTGAAAAACGCGCGGTACAGCCGATAGGTGCTGGCAAGGTCGAATTTCGAACTGAGTTCGAAGGGAGAGTGCATGCCGAGGAGCGCCGGACCTGCGTCTATGCAGTCAAGCCCATAGCGTGAGAGGAACGGACTGATGGTTCCTCCGCCTCCGACGCCGAGCTTGGCCAACGCACCGGTCTGCCACGCGATGCCTTCCTTGTCGAGCAATGTGCGGATCCTGTGAGCGTATTCCGCCCGCGCTTCGTTCGCACGGAATTTTCCCGATCCTGCGGCTCCGTTTTTCTCAACGACGACTCCTTTGCCGAGATCAGCATGATTTGTGTCATCGAATTTACTTGCAAAGTTGGGATCAAAGGCCGTGGTGACGTCCGCGGAAATCGCCTGTGCGTTCTCAAGTACGTCGTCGACATCGCTTCCCGGAATCAGAGCGCAATAACGCCTGAGAAAATTCCGAAGGGCGAAACTTTGCGCCGATGTGTCGCCGGTCGACGCGACTTCTTCCTTGTCTACGAACCAGGAAAGTGCGGTGTGCCGTGGCTCCGCGGTATCCAACAGGGCCGAGAGCGAAGTGAAAGCGCAGATACGGTCGTCCTGCCCGTACGCTCCGATCAACGCCTTGTCGAAGCCGACATCCGTAGGTTCGTTTTTCGGCAGGAGACAAAGATCCGCCACGGCAAAGTCCTCTTTTTCGATCCCATAGGTTTCCTTAAGGATCGCATAGATTTTCTCTTCGGCCGACGACTGCGTGTCGGAACCATCGAGACATCCACCGACCGCGTTCAGGAAGGAAACGTCGAATCCTTCAGACATCGGCTGTTTCATTTGGTCCCGGCTGATGTGCGGCGGAATGTCGGAAACGGAGAAAGCGGTGTCCTTCAGGTCGACGGGGACTTCGGTGCCATCTTTCAGGATGACCAATCCGCACAGCGAAAGCGGCGTATTGACCCATTGATACGGCTTGATCCACCCATAATCGTGCAGGGAAAGCATGAGAAGGTTTTCTTTCCCGTACAACGGATTCGCCTTCAGATCAAGTTTCGGGGAATCGATGTGACTGCCTATCAGGCGAAGTTGCGTCGGTTCCTTGCCGACAATCGCCGCGAATACCGTCTTCCCTTTGATGATTTCGTATATCTTGTCGCCCGGATGCAGTGCATCGGTTCGATTCATCAAGGTAAAACCCGCCCTCTCGAGCGTCGATATGATCGTTTTTGCACAGAGCCGCTCCGTCTTTGACTGAACAAGAAAATGTTTGTATGTTTCGGAAAAATCCTGAATGTTCATGAATGCCTCCTAAATATTTATACATTTTTTGTATTTTTCATTCAATAATACTTGTAAAAATTTTTAAACCAATGTACATAGTATGAAAATGTTTTTACAAGATGACGATTGGGGAAGGAATTGCCATCGCGATCTTGCCGGCTTTGCCGGTACGAACCAAGGAGAGTGGATATGAAGAAACCATTGGTTGTTTTGGTGGTGCTTCTCGGTCTGGGAGTGATGGGGTTTGCCCAGGGTTCCCAGGAAAGCAAGCAATCCGCGCAAGCAACGGGGACGCCGAAGAATTCCGACATTCTCGTTGTCGGACGTCTCAACGATGCCGCGTATCTTGACCCCAATGCGCCGACCGTCGGCGGTGCGGAAGTCAATGTCACCCAGCAGATTTACGAAGGTCTGGTGACGGTCAGCGATGACGGGACGACGATCATTCCGTGTCTCGCCAGCGACTGGACGATCAGCGATGACGGTCTGACCTATACGTTCAATTTGGTACCGGGCGTGAAATTCTCGGACGGAACGCCGGTGACCGGGCAAGACTGGGAATGGTCCCTGCTTCGTGCGCGTGACTTGGAAACGAGCGCGTACCGGTTCATTGCGGAAGCGATCCAGGACGTCAAGGCGACAGACAACCAGGTGGTCATCACCCTCAAGTATCCGTGGGCTCCGTTCCTCGCCGATCTTTGCTGTTTCAACATGGTCGTCGGTTCGAAAGCCCATTACGATGCGGTAGGGGAGGAAGCATATCTGAACGATCCGATCGGAACCGGTCCGTACATGCTGAAGGAATGGAAAAAGGAAAACTATATTCTCCTTGAAGCCAACCCGTATTACCGTGTGGCGGGACTTCCAAAGACGAAACAACTGAAATTTCAGGTCATCAGCGACGACAATACCCGCATGATGCAGCTTCAGGCGGGCCAGGTCGATATTTGCGGCGACGTACCGTTTACGCTGGTCAAGCCCTTGGAAAGCGACAAAAACGTCACTGTCCAGATTTTCCCATCGACGCAGATTCGTTACCTGATCCTCAACACGACCAAAACGCCGTTCAGCGACCAAAAGGTACGGCAGGCGTTGGTCCATGGTATCGACAAGCAGGAAATTTCCGACCTTGTCGCCGGTGAGTTCGGTGCACCTGTCGCCGCATTGGTATCCGAGGCCGAAGGGAAGTGGTTCAATTCACAACTGAAGGTCGCCGATTATGATCCCGAACTGTGCAAGAAGATGTTGCAGGATGCGGGGTATACGTTGCCCGTTCCGTTCACCATCAGCATCAGGTCCGGCTCCGCCATCTACGAACAGATCGCGACACTTCTGAAAAGTCAGCTGGACAAAGCCGGTTTCGATGTCACCATCGAGCAACTTGAACGCGCTTCCATCAGCGCGAAGTACACCAGTCTCTCCCATCAGGCGACGATCCTGCAGTGGATCGATGACATTACCGATCCTTCGGGCATCACCGGTTGGACGGTCGACTACGATCAGTGCGACTCATGGTACACGGGATTGAACGACGTGGCGTTGGATGAACTGAACACCGCGGCGAACAGGGAGATGGACGAGACGAAGCGGGTGCAGATGTATTATGACATCCAGCAAAAGGTATATGACAACGCGAACGTCATTCCTTTGTTCCGCAACGGATTCGCTTACGCCTATGACAAGAACGTGAAGGGACTGTACGTCAGTCCGTTCTCTGTGGTGTTCTACAAGAATGTCATCAAGAACGTAAAGTGACGATTTTTCGGCGGGATGCCTTCTCGGCGTCCCGCCGGTTTGGTTTTTCTGAAAGTGGGTGCGTATGAACCAATTGAATTACATCATAAAACGAATTCTTCAGATCATTCCGGTGTTGTTTCTCACCACTGTTTTGATTTTTCTGATGATCCATCTGATCCCGGGCGATCCGGCTCGTCTGATGCTTGGGGAGAAGGCCACCGATTCCGCGGTGGCCGCGCTTCGGGAAAAAATGGGGCTGAACGAGCCGTTGACGACACAGTATTTCACGTACTTGAAGGGATTGCTTACTTTTGACCTCGGTACGTCGATCACCTACCAGCGTCCCGTTTCCCAGATGCTTCTCGAACGGATCCCCGTGACATTGTCCCTCACCTTGCTGAGCACGCTGCTCTCACTTTTGATCAGTTTTCCTCTCGGATATCTGGCCGGCATCCACAAGGACGGCCCAGGGGACCAAATCGTTCGAGGTTCCGCATTGGTCGCCATCGCGATGCCGTCCTTTTGGGTCGCTTTGTTGTTGATGTTGTTGTTTTCGGTGCATTTGCGCTGGCTTCCCGCCGGCGGATGGGGGTCAACGCCGCTGCAACATCTTCAGGGGTTGATACTGCCGGCGCTTACCCAGGCCATTGCCACCAGCGCCATTCTGATCAGGAACATCAGAAATTCCGTCGTCGAAATTTCTGTCATGGATTACGTGGATTTTGCGCGCAGCAAGGGGATCAGCGAACGAACGGTCAGGGACAACCACATCCTGAGGAATACGCTGATTTCCACGGTTACATTGCTTTCGATGCGAATCGCTTACATGCTCGGCGGGAGCGTCATTCTGGAGACGATCTATTCGCTTCCCGGCATCGGGAAACTGATGGTCGATTCGATTTTCGGACGGGATTACGTCGTCGTCCAAGCCTTGGTATTCCTGTTCGCGTT
>JBAXYP010000089.1:0-6741 GCA_041670725.1 Sphaerochaetaceae bacterium | reverse complement strand
TCGTGCGAGTCCTTGGACTCTTATGCACACACAATGATGTGTCCCACGAAGTGGGGTGATCGATGTCGTCATTTCGTAATCAACAAGCCCGTATTCTCCTGTGAAAGTTTCTCCATCTTTCGTGCAACTTCCGACAAGATCTCTCTGCTGGTATTCCCAATACCCATCGGAAAATGACATTTGGCTTCGTTCTTTATGCAGTTTTCCATTGTTGAAACCATAGATATCTTCATGTTCCTTTGAAAAGTCCAATACATATGATACCTTGCCATCGATGGAAAACGATTGAACGAACACTTTGGAATCAACAGGGAAAACCACACCTATCCGATCGACAAGGCCGTCTCCCGGCGCGATCTTTTGGCGTATTGTTGTTGTCTCTCCTTGTTGTAGTATCGTTTCCTCCGTTTTGATTTCCCTGTTGGAATGAGCTTCATGATATGAGCAATGCATCGGGATCTCATGGCCTGAATCATTTCCGACTGTAAAACAGAAGTACTCGCCAGGATAGATCAATGGTGAGAATGAAGGATCATACCGGGAATCGGACAAATCAGAAACCGAATAATAGGTTTTATAGAATACCCGACCATTTCCCACAAGCTTAAGGGCCCCGGAAACGGAAGATATTGCCATCGGTCCTTCAAAACGCAGGGCATTCCTGGAATGGCTCAGAAGAAAGTGGTAATACTTTTTATGGCCGTCTCCGTCTCTCCAACGTACGGGAATTTCTACTGACGCAAGGGAGCATCCCATTTTCGAAAACATCTCCGCTGTCTCGGAAATGGTGTTGATATTCAAATAACCTATGGCGGATGAAGCAAGAAGAAGATCCTTCACCGGTTCTATGAGTGAGGCATCGATTCCTTCAATACCCCGGAAAACGCCCAAGATCGATCCGAGGTTCCCCGCGTTGCAGTCCGTATCCCAACCACACGAATTGCAAATGAAGAGAGACTGATTGTAATTGCCTCCGCCATACAGCAAAGATAGGATAAGAATCGCCGTATTTGGAATGATATGACAATTTCCGGGATACTTGTCATACCCAAAGTTTGCATGAATGAATCTATAGCAACCTTCCCATGACTGTTCCTTATCATTCCGGTAATATCGTCTCACCGCATCGACGACTTTCCGATATTCACAATCTTCAGGAATTACAGAAAGTCCGGCGTCTATGATTTCATCAACGGATCTTGCGCAATAGGCTGAACTTATTGCCGCAACGACAAATCGACCTCCATAGATTCCTTCTCCATCATGGGAGACGGAAATCATCTTTTCTGCCAGATCGGCGGCGACACGAGGATTGCCAGGAAGTACAAATCCCCATGTATCGACAAAAATCTGTCCACCGATTTGTTCGGCAAGAGTTTTTCCGTTCATTGTTTCGGAACCTGACAAAGGGGCATCGATTCCATTCTTCAAATTCAGATAAGCGGTATGCTCGGTTGAAACGCCATATCCTCCCCACCAAAAGAAACCGTGTCCGTTGCAAACATAATTCAGCCACGTCTCTCCCATCTCTTTGGGTGTCAGGTTCTGTTTTTCCCCGGGGAAATCCAGCAAGGCCCGTATGAAGAACAAAGGGCCGTTACTATCATCATCCGCCGCATAGTCTTCGTATTTCTGGACATACCTGTCAATGAATCCATACTTCCCTTTGATCTGATCATATGTGGCCCCTTCGATGGGAGACCCCATACGAATCCCAATGATCTTTCCAAGCCATCCGGCATAGGTTTTCTGGAAGTACTCCTCAGTGTGATGAGTGATATAATCGTTCATTCTTTGATGCTCCCTGCGGTCATTCCTTCAATGAAATAGTTCTGGAGTAACAAAAACAACACGACGATCGGCAACATCGTAATGATGCCTGCAGCGTAAATCAACGAAAGGTCCGATCCTCGCTCGCCGCAGAACAGCACATAGCGAGTCGCCGCCGTCTTCAACGTTGTTTGTTGTAAAAACGTATTTGAAAGCGTGAATTCATTCCACGTGGACACAAACACGATCAGCAAGATGGTGGTGATGATCGGTTTGGAAAGGGGGAGGATTACCTTTCCAATGATTTGGTAGGTGGAACATCCGTCAATGATCGCCGCTTCATCCAGTCCTGAAGGTATCCCTCTGATAAAGGTGCTTGCAAGAATCAAATTAAAACCAAGGTTTGTCGCGATAAACAGAATGATCATTCCTCGATACGTATTCACAAGTTTCAATTCCGCAAACGTAAAATAGACCGGGACCATGAACGCAAAAGTCGGGATGGAGAGTGCAACGGAAAAATAACCCCGGACGAAATGCGTAAACCGCGACTTTACCCGAGCGAGAAAATACCCGCCTACCAGCGAAAGGGCAAGGACGCATAGTGACGCAGTAACGCTGATGATGGCACTGTTGAGGAATGCTTTCCCATATCTTCCGACATGCCATGCTGTTATATAGTTTGAAAATTGGGGGATTCCGGGAAATCCAATCGCAGATTTCTTAATGTCGGCATTCGTCCTCAATGAATTCGAGAATGCGACAAGCAAAGGAAGGATTTCCGCGATCGCGACAACAATCAGGAAGACATAAAGAATAATTTTACCAATCGACGCTTTTCTTGTCATCTTAATCCTCCAGCTTCTTCTGAATCCTGCCGAACACGCCAAAGATCAAAAACGATATGCAACTCTGGAACACGGAAATGGCGCATGCGTAGCCCGCTCGATATTTGAAAAACGCATTTTTGTACATCATCGTGGACAAGAGTGACGATCCTGAGGAACCTTTTGTCATGACCCAAACGTAATCGAACGTACTTACCGACCACACCATGGAAATCAAAAGAATGAACATGAGGGTGGGTTGAATCGAGGGAATCGTGATGTACCATAGTTTTTGGATGCTGTTTGCTCCCTCGACCTCAGCGCTTTCATACAGGGAAATATCAATCTGCTGTAAAGCGCTCATGAACAGGACGAGAAGGAATCCCCACCAATGCCACATATCCACACTTGCAACGCTGACAAGTGCATGTTCAGGAGCGAGCCAGTCCTTTACCAAACAATGAAGTCCTACACTTTCAAACCAAGCATTGATTCCGAGGAACGGATTGAAGAACGCTGCGAATATCTTACCGGCTATTGCCGCTGAAATCACATAGGGGAGAAAATAACAAACACGAAGGATAATACGCCCTTTTTTGACAGAAGAAAGCATATAGCCGATAATCAACGACAAAATGACGGGGATGGTGACAAACATCGCCATCCATTTGAGGTTGTTTTTGATGGAATCAGAAAACTGAGAATCTCCAAGCAATTCCTTGTAATTGTCCAAACCAATGAAATTTTTCGAAATCAAACCGCTCCAATCAGTAAACGAATTATAAATCGTTCCGAAGGATGGACTGACAATCAACACAAAATGGAAGAGGAAAATCGGAAGTAACGAGAAGAAAGCTATGCGTTTGAGGTCATCCCTTCTGGATTTAGCCATTGAACTCTCCTTAGACAATGAAGGAAAGCGGGATATGAACCTGCTTTCCCTCCATTTGTATCACGTGCATAAAATCCTATGGAAGAACTGGCGTAAACCCGTTTGCAAGTTCCTTTTTGTTCAAGTCTTGCATCTTCTGAAGGTACTCGGCAGAGGTAATTTTACCTTCCATCACATCGACGATACCTTCGTAGCAATACACTCTGGTCTCTGGAGGATAGAACGCATACGTCGTATATCCATAAGCTCCATCGGCAAGAGCGTTGTTCACCATGTTCCACATTTGCTTCGTCGTTGTGCCTAAATTCTCAAACTGAGATTTATCGACAGAAATTGGAGCGACATCCATTCCCAACTCAAGAAATTTCCCCTGATATTTTTGACTCATTATGCCGTTAAGGATATAGCCGATAACATCTGCCTTATCTGCGGCATCCGCGGAGGCGCAGTACATTCCTCCTACTGCGATGGGAAGGTGGGCTTTTTCGTTGTTGTTGATCGCAGGATGAAGCATGACCCCAATGTTGTCTTGTTCTTCGGGAGTAAGCGGATTAATCCAATAGGTTGCCCATGTCCCCTCAAGTTTGAACAAGCACTTATGGGTGGTAAAGGCGTTGATCGCATCGTCACTGGTAAGAATGTAGGACTTCCCGTTTGCCAAATATCCTTTTTCATTCCAGGATTTATACAGATCAACTGTCTCCTTGAATCGAGGATCCGTCCAGCTTGACTTTCCCTCCAGCGTGGATTTCAGTAAATCTCTTCCAGTATAACTGTACATGATGGACAGATACCATTCTTGTGCCCATGGCCAATCCTGGGAACCGAGCATGATTGGAATGTAGCCCTTCCCTTGTGCTTTTTTTAGCGCATCCTCAAATTGGTCTTTGTTCGTGATAGCTTCGGGATCGACACCGACTTCTTTCGCGACCGTTTTGTCGTACCAAAGTACAATACCCTCATACCCCATGGGCAGTGTCATCACTCTTCCGTTTACTTTGGAGAGATTGTACGCCCAGTCGAACATCGTATTCTTCCAGCCATATTTTTCTGCGGCTGGAGTGAGGTCGAGTAAGAGGTTGTCCTTTGCATATCGCTGGACATCCGCAGGCGAATCAATCTGAAAAATATCAGGTTTGTCATTGCTGCTCATTCTGGTGTTGGTGATGTCCATCCCTTGCCCAGGAGAGAACTTGAGCACATAGTTTGTTCCATTCGTTTGGTTGTATTCGTTGATGAGCTCTTTATACATGCTTTCCGCAAATGCAACTTGATTTTCTTCCGTACTGTTTGTAGACACCTCAAGTTCCACAGGTGCGGAAGCGGATGGTGATTCTTTGGAGCCGTTTGCGAATCCGATGGATGCTACAAACACACACATCAGCAAAACAAAAAGTACCTTTTTCATTTTCAATCTCCTTTTACACAATTTTAGGAGTGGAAAAGGTGTAGAAATGCGTTCATTAGCCGAATTACTATGCATTTTCGCCTAACTTTAGTACTTGTTTTTTCTCACTTGGCTAGGGGAAATCCCATAGCGCGAGAAGAATTGGCGATTAAAGTTTGATATGGAATTAAATCCACACTCATAGGAGATGTCCATAATCCGTAATTGGGAAAAACGGATCAAAGACATCGCCTTCTTCAACTTGAGTTCAATTTGGAATTTCTTGGGTGACATGCCGACTTGTTCATGGAACACTGCTCGGAAATTCGAGACCGAAGTATTGCACATTGAGGCTAATTCAGCTATCGAGATATCAGAGTCTGATGTCTTGCTCAAAAGAATGTTTAGTGCATTTTGTATTCTGGTATCGAGATAGCTGAGTTTTTCTGTATCTTTGTTGCGTTTCTTTTTTTGTTGTTGTAAATCATACTCTCGTTTGATGTAAGGGATAATAGCGCTCATCAATCCCCGTACGATATAACGTTTGTCCAATGGATTCTTTTTTACTTCCTCGTTCATTTGGTGAATCATCTGGTAAAGGATGACATCCGATTCTTTTGGGATGACAAGTTGAAGATTGTCTGAGAGATCGATGGGCCCCCAGTCCTTCGGTCGAAAGGAAATGAACGTCCATAGATCCGCATCCTTTGATTCTGCGTGAGCCCTGTGGTATACATTGGGTCCCAAGATGACGAGATCGCCTTCTTGATAGGTATGGATTTTCCCATCAATGAGATATAACCCGTAGCCAGCGTAACATATCCCTATCTCAAAGCAATCATGGTGATGAAGGCAGTTTATTTCATCTCTTGAAACCTTCCAATCAAAGACGTCGATGGGGAATTCTTTTTGCAAGGGAATATGAACATCAAAATAGGTAATATCATATTTCTTCATAATCCATTTACCGCCAGTCTCACATCTTATCATGTATTCAAGTGGTGCAGTGAGTTTTTATCTGGAACCAAGAAGTACTTACTGTTACCATAACGTCAACCCCATGACGATGGCTACCATCATCTCGGTGCACGTGATGGATACGGGATACCGAAATCCTCTCCCTCACCTATGTGCATAGAAGGAGTATTAAGCTGGCAATCCTATCAACCAGTATGCTGGACAAGCACCCCCAATCCCTTTCTTTGATGTGAAATGAACCCGAGAATAGAAATTTGTATCATTAAAACCAATTCAGAAAACAAACAAACTAATGGAATCTGTGTTCAATCCATTGAACGTGCAGAGTGTAATGTCGTTTACAAGGCCATGGATTGGGATACTGGCGAAAAAGACAAAACATCGCTTCAGTTTTCAAAAGCAGTATTGGACGGAGTTGCAACAAACATATTTCATTTACGTAGAACCCGATCACCAAAATGGGGGTGCGATTGATTACAAAAGGTCAGAGATCATATTTACTGAGAGTGAGTAGTTTCACGTAGTCTGATATTGGAGTGTAGGACAACTTGGAGAGCTGGGCTGAGTTTGACAGCTTTGGAAACATACTGACTGAAAGGATACCATTTTTCTAAAACCATCGGTCATTACGTGGATGCTCTTGGGAATGCCGTTGACGTATACACGATGCCGTAATCGTGTTGAAACCATGAGAAGAAGGGGTGGAAAACAAAAAAACCGCACCACAATCGTGATGCGGCTTATGCTTGGGGAATATTCCATCAGCGCTTGATTGATTCGGAGATGTTTTGCACCGTTTGCAGTTCCTTCGTTGCATCTGCGCCTGCGGCGATATTTTGTAATGCAATAACCAGAGCTTTTTCCAACTCGGCGTATTTTAGTTTGCG
>JBAXYP010000088.1:0-6791 GCA_041670725.1 Sphaerochaetaceae bacterium | reverse complement strand
GGATTCCGGATAAATCCCCCGGTCGAATGATTGGGGATTTCCCATTGCCGCAATGGCAAGCCTGCGGCCCTTCGCTTCCTTTTCCCGGCGTTCCACCTTGATCTGCCATCGACTCTCTGCGAGATCCTTCTTGACGCGTTCCCGGTAATTGTTCGCCTTGATGACGCCCTTCAGTCCGTAGTGGAACGTGATGATGATGGCGTACCACAGGAGGGAGACGATCGCGTCGATCAACAGAGGGGCGCTGACCGCCTCCCCGTTCCCGAATCCTCCGTACAGAAGCATCCCGTTCCCTAACCCGAGCACGAGGGTGAACAGGGCAGGGAGTATCCAATACTGGCCGCCTTTTACGCATAGGAACCTGACGCACGCCCCGAGGGCGACAAAATTGCACAGGAGACAAAAAAGCGGGAGCAGATATTGTTCCATACTAAAACAAGATGATACCATATGGATATGCGATTTTGCAATCAACTGGACGAAGGAATTTTGAAAGCTCGAATGCGGCAGCGGACCAGCGACATTCGCGGTGAGTATTATCGCGATACGACCGCGATCATCCACAGTTCGCCGTTTCGGCGCCTGAAGCACAAGACGCAGGTGTTTTTCGCTCCGAGCAACGACCACATCTGCACTCGCATGGAACACTGCCTGCACGTCGCTTCCATCGCGAGCACCATCTGCCGCGGACTGGGCATGGATACCGAGCTTGCATGGGCCATCGGCATGGGGCACGACCTGGGGCACACGCCGTTCGGACATACGGGAGAGCGCATTATTTCCCGTTTGATGGAAGAACGGGGGTTCCCGCCTTTCGAGCATGAAGTGAACAGTTTGAGGATGGTCGACTTTCTGGCGGACAAAGGCAAGGGACTTAATTTGACCTACGCCGTCCGAGACGGGATCGTCAGCCATTGCGGAGAACAATTCACCCAAAGGCTTGAACCCGATTTTCATGTCAAGAATCTTGCGTCCATCACGACGAGAAAGGGCTTGGTGCCTGCCACATGGGAAGCGGTAGTGGTGCGTTTTTCCGATTCCATTGCGTATCTGGGACGCGATTACGAGGATGCGACGCGACTGGGGGTCATCGAGGAAAAAGAACTTCCGTCCGTCGTCAGGGAAAAACTTGGTACGACGAACGGGGAGATCATCAACAGTTTGGTCAACGACATCATCGACCACAGCGGTGAGGGGGGCATACAGTTCAGCGACGGACTGTTCTCCGCCGTCAGGACGATGACGGAATTCAATTATGAGAACATCTATCAGTCTTCGATGCTCCGAGGATACGACGCATATTTCACCCGGTTGATTACGTTGGTGGTGGAATACTTGGAACGGCTTGAACGGGAGGGAGGGGACGACGAGGCATACTATCAGGAAGAGCACAACATGCTCGCCTTGGGGTATTATCGGCATCGCATGGAGATGAAGGACGCTTATGTGTCCCATGACGGAAATCTGAAACGCATGGTTTTCGATTATGTCGCGGGAATGAGCGACAATTTCTGTCTGGATTGCGCCGACGAGATTCTCAAACCGATTCACGTGGGGGAGACGGCGATGGGCAAGTGGTTCGACGCTCGCTAGAGCATGATGTCGGAAAGTTGCCGTTTGGGGACGTGTAGCGTACCCGTCTCGTCCTTGTAGTAGCGTACGGAGCCTGCGAACGGCTCCGTGACAGGATGTTCCGCCTTATATCCCAGTGCGACGAGCGAATGGATGGCGATCTGATCTCCGAATCCAAACAGTTTGCGGATGGATGAGCGGTCGATGGCTCTCATCCAGCACGAGCCGATGTCTAGGCTTTCGGCCAGAAGCAACATGTTTTCCACCGCCGCTCCCGCGTCCGTCTCGTATCCGTTCTTCCTTACCGTGGTCTCGGCGCATACGATAATGTATGCGACAGGACGTTCCGCTTCGGTGGGGGTCCCACGCGGAGCGATGTACGCCGCCCACCGCACGAAGGGAAAGAGCGCATCCGCCTCCCGCCGTTCGTTGACGATGCGATAGCGTAGCGGCTGGAGATTTGAGCCGCTTGGAGCCAGACGCGCCGCGTCGACAAGACGCCACAACGTCTCAGACGGTATCGGCTTCTGGGTGAATTTTCTTACTGTCCTTCGTCCAAGTATCGCTTCTTCCGTCGTCATCAGTTCAACTCCTTTCCCAAGTTTTCGATTTCCTGGATGAATTGTCCGAGGTCATTGTACGCCCGATACACGGCAGCGAAACGCACGTATGCGACCTTGTTGAAGTTTTTCAGTTGCCGGAGCGTTTCGTCCCCTATGGCGGAGCTCTGGATTTCCCGCGTGTTGCTCGCCCTGAGGTTCAGCGCGTCCTCGACGTCCTGGGCGAGATTGACGATTTGCTCTTCGCTGACGACCAATTTCTCGGTACAGGCCCGAATGGACCGCTGAAGTTTTTTCTCGTCGAACGGCTCCCTGCGTCCGTCCCGCTTGACGACCATCAGCGTCCGGTCCTCCACTTTCTCGTAACTGGTGAAACGGAAGCCGCACTCGGTGCACTGACGTCGCCTCCTGATGGAGGTACCGCTCCGGTTGGTCCGGGATTCCAACACTTTGTCTTTCATCGATCCGCAATGTGGACAACGCATATCCGCAGTATATCGGATTGACAGGGGAAGCACAATTGTGCGTATGGAAACATTTTAGCAGGAAAATGGGAGGCTCGTCGTACGGTTGTGTTGTAAATTTCTGATATTTGTGATTATTATAACAGCAAAGAGGACATATGGCGGAATCAGTGTCGAGTTATGTCAAACGGATCGTGGACAAGTCTCCGTTCATTCATGAAATGCTGATCAGCGGCATTTTGTCGTACAGCAATTATGCTGATGCGATTCAGCCCGAAGTGGAGAAATTGTGCGGTGCGAAAGTGAAGAACGCCGCCATCGTCATGGCGCTCCGGCGGTATGCCGAGGAGTTGAAAGGGAGGGAGAAAGAACAGAAGGGCGGGAACGTTGACTATCAGATCGTGATGAAGACCAACATCTTCGACCTCAATCTGGTGCGTCGGGACAGTTTCATCGCGAAGCTCGGTCCCTTGTATTCCCAGATTTCTCCTGAGAAAGGGGATTTCCTTAACATTTCTCTGGGAAGCCATGAAATTTCTCTCGCCGTATCGGAGAAATACCGTTCTTTGGTGGAACAGCTTTCCGAGGGGGAGGATATTCTCCACCGGATGGAGGATCTTGTGGCTCTCTCCTTGGTGTTCACCGGCGATTTCCTTCAGACGCCGGGCATCGTATACGAGGCGGTGCGCCGTCTGGCTTGGGAAGAGATCAATGTCATAGAGATCGTCTCGACGATGAACGAACTCACGTTTGTCATCAGACGTCAGGATTCGATGCGCGCCTTCGAGGTTTTGCAGAGTTTTCTTGCCAAAGGTGCGTGAAGTCGTTATAGTTGGGAAAAACCGGGGACGGATAGCGCGGCCATGGAGGTCGATGGGGTGGTGCAGCACCCCAGCCGTGATGGCGCCAGGGGTTTCCCGGTGACGCGATGGAGTTTTGTGTATGCAAAATGCGCTTCTTTGGATCGTCCAACTGCTCTTGGACTTTTCTCTCATCATGCTTGCCTTCCGTCTGTGGGGCAAATACGGCTTATACATCTGGTGTTCGATCAGCGTAATCGTCGCCAACATCCAAGTGACGAAGAACATCATGCTCTTCGGTATGGATGCGACGTTGGGGAACGTCCTGTACGCGACGAGTTTCCTCGCCACCGATCTTCTGTCGGAGTTCTATGGACCGAAGCAAAGCGGAAAGGCTGTGTGGGTGGGGTTTTTCTCATTGATCGCCATGACGGTGATGATGCAACTCGCCCTGTTGTTCGAGCCCAGCCCGTCCGACATGGTGCAACCTGCACTCCGGCAGATCTTCGGCCTGATGCCTCGTATCGCTTTCGGGTCGCTGGTCGCCTATCTCTGTTCCAACACCCACGATATTTGGGCGTTCGAGTTCTGGAAGCGACGCAAACCTGGGCGAAAGACATTGTGGATCCGGAACAACTTCTCCACGATGGTCAGTCAGGCGATTGATACGGTGATCTTTACCCTGATCGCTTTTCTCGGCGTGTATCCGAAAGATGTTGTTCTCTCCATCATGATAAGTACGTATGTTCTGAAGTGGATTGTCGCCGCATGCGATACGCCGTTCATATATCTCGGACGGAAATGGTTCGAGGAGGGAAGGATCCCCGATGATCCGTTCAGCAAGTGACGGTGAGCCTGTCACGAAGGAAATCCGTGGCGGCTTTCGTACCGGCGTAGACGGGCGGCCGGTACTGCTTTCGTTCCACCAGAAAGGCATCATCGTAGCGAAGGATGGAACCATCGGCGTGTACGATATCCATTCCTTGGCTTCGTAAGATTGCGTGGCTCGCCGCCACGTCCCATGCATAACCGTGGAATTCTGCGCATGCTTGGATTCCCGGAAATACCACGGGAGCGACCAGATGGAGAATTGATGAACCGAAACAGCGAATTTTCCCGGGAAAACCGGAAACACAGATATGTTTCAGCGCCCCGCTTCCGATGGTTACCTGACGTACCGTGTCCTTCCCCGGCGCCGCAAGAAACGGCATGTCGTCGAGCAACAAGCCGTGCCCTGGATCGAGACGGAGAAACATCTCGTCCCTTGCCATACCAAAGCGCGGTGCATCGATCATGGCGCCCGTCGGGTTGCGCCGTTCGTCCAGGATTCCCAGCGCGATGGCCCATGACGGAAAACCCTGGCTGTACATTTCCGTCCCGTCGATCGGATCGAGAATGAACGTACAGGGCGCGTCGTCGGAGAACCGAGTCGCCTCTTCCTCGCTGATGACGTTTGCCTCGGGAAACAGTTTCTTGACCAGACGAAGGATTGTGTGGGAGACATACATGTCGGTTTCCGTCACCGGACTCCCGTCCGCTTTTTTCGTTGCGCGGATTCCTTCCTGATGGTCACGCGCGTACCTGCCGCACCGTCGTATCGCTTCGGCGAGGACATCCAGTTTCGTCGTATCAAGGGTCATGCATCAAGTGTAGTGAAAGCCTTTCCGTTTTCCAAGAGGGACGCTGTTGCAGTTCTCCGGTGGTTCATGATAGGGTAGCCACGTATGGGATCCGGTTTGGAAGCTTCGGTCGAGGAATATCTCAAGGCTGGCGAAGCGTATCAGGCATGTCTGGCCGGCAGGCCGTTTTTGCATGTCCAGGGCATCGAGGGATTTCCCCTTGCCCTGCTCTGCCGGTTGATCGCCCGCAAGAGAAAAGGGCGCCTTTGGGTGGTCTGTCCGACGGAGGAAGTCGCCCTGATGATGCTTCGCGACTGCGGCATACATGTCTCGGGCAGGAAAGCCAACGAGCAGGCTACCAGCGAGATGAACTGTGTCTACCTCCCCTCGAGCGGGAAAATTCTCTCTCAGGAGGAGACGGAGGATGGCAGCGACGCTTACGAACGCGTGCGCGCCCTCTCACGTATCGGCGAAATGTCCGAGGGGCTGGTGGTCACCCATCTCAGGCCGTTCGTCGGTCCCGTCCCTTCGATGGAGGATATCAGTGCATCCTCTCTGGTCTTTCGTGTGGGATCTCCTTTCGAAAGCGCCAAGTTCGCCGATATCCTTTCCCGATCCGGTTATGTGCGCAGCCCTGCGACGACCGATGCCGGAGAGTTTACCATCCGTGGGGAAGTGATGGATATTTTCCCTTATGGTTCCGACCGTCCTTATCGCTTGTACGCGGACTGGGATACCATCGGGAGGATCGGCTTGTTCGATCCTCTGACCCAGCAGACGCTGGGGGAGGCGGGACGGTTCACCGTCGCGTTGGCTTCCCCGGGAGGCGGACGCGCCTCTTCTTTGATCGACGGGTACATCCGTGAGGGGGATTTTTTCGTCTGGGTAGGGGATCAACGTCTTTCCACCAGTTTCAGAAGCCTGAAACTCGAAGCAAAGGCATTTTTTCGCGAGACGTATCGCAGTGGATCCCGTTCCGATATGGGTGAAATCCTGTTCGACTATCCCGCGTTTCACGAGAGTTGGAAGGATTCGATGACGGTGATGGATATTCGGGGGCAGGATCCCAACGCCTTTTCCTTCGATATCGACGGTCCGCGCTCGTATTTCGGCAGCGTCACGCTTCTGAGGCAGGATCTTACGGGATTGACCGGCGACGGGTGGGATATCACCGTCTTCTCCACCACTGTCCCGCAGACGGATCGTCTCAGGCAGATGCTTTCGGCTTATCCGAAAATACATTACGTCACGAGGGAAATCTCCGGCGGCTTTTCGATTGCGCGACTGAAGACCATCGCCATCTGCGAACACGAAATTTTCGGACACCGACGGCAGATGGTCAAAACGTTGCAACACGTACAGTCAAGCCCGCTCGACAGTTTCGTCGATCTGAACGAGGGAGACTACATCGTCCATATCAATTACGGTGTAGGTCGGTTCATCAAGATCGACAGAGTGAAAAGTTTCGGCAAGGAACGCGACTACATCAAAATCGAATACGCGGACGAGGAAATGCTGTATGTGCCGATCGAACAGGCGAACCTTGTACAACGGTACATCGGCAGTGAAGGAGGCGCGCCGAAACTGGACAAGCTTGGAGGCACCGGGTGGGCCCACAAAAAGGCGAAAGCCCGGAAAAGCGCCGAAGATCTCGCTTCCAAGTTGATCGACCTGTATGCCAAACGGAAGAACTCCGTCGGTTATGCGTTTCAAAAGGATACCGATTGGCAATTACAGTTCGAGGCATCGTTCCCGTATGACGAGACGCCGGACCAG
>JBAXYP010000087.1:0-6830 GCA_041670725.1 Sphaerochaetaceae bacterium | reverse complement strand
TTTCAATGGCTTTTACCCGTTCGGTGACGGTGTTGTCCTTCTCTCCGAACACAATCCTTCCGTCGCTGTCATAGTGGATTCTGTTGCCTTCGTGCATTGAGGAAAGCCCCACGGCGAAGCTGTAAAGCACTTTGTCCGTTCCGTATGCTTTGGCGAGGATTTCTTCTGATTCCGTACCGTTGAGCAGACTCATGATTGCGGTGTGATCCCCCACTGCAGCTCGTATCGCCCGGACTGCTTCCTTGAGTTGGAGGTTCTTCGTCGCTACGATGATCAGGTCGGCTACATCGGGATGATCCGTAAAGGTGAAATCGATGCGTTTTCCGTTGAGATACAATCCATCCGCACGATATCGTTCCAGACGTTTGCCTTCGGCGATCGCCTGAACATGTCCCTTTCCAAGATGTTCAAGAAGCTTCGCCCCGTACAGACATCCTACCGCACCCGTGCCAATGACAGCCACCTTGTTGATTTCCATGAAACCCATCATAGCACAAACGTTTTGGTCTGTCCCCGTCGTCCATCATGATGTATGATTGTCATATGAGTCATCCATCTGACGTTTCAAGGTATGCAAAAATGGTTTATCGGAAGGCGGGGGACAACGGATTGAAGCTCCCCGTCGTATCCCTTGGGTTGTGGCATAATTTCGGTGCTGAGGCCGATCCCTTGGTGTGTCGGGACATCGTCGCCACGGCGTTCGATCATGGCATCACCCATTTCGATCTGGCGGACAACTATGGTCCTCCTCCCGGTGCCGCGGAGTGCCGTTTCGGCGAGATTCTCCGCACCACCTTGGCTTCCCACCGGGACGAATTGGTCGTTTCCTCAAAGGCGGGCTATCAGATGTGGCCCGGTCCATACGGGGACTGGGGATCGCGCAAACACATTATCGCTGGGTGCGACCAAAGCCTGAAACGACTGGGGTTGGACTATGTCGATATCTTCTACCACCACAGACCCGATCCGAATACGCCGTTGGAAGAGACGATGGGAGCACTTGCTTCCTTGGTTCGTTCCGGCAAGGCGCTGTACGTGGGTATCAGCAACTATCATGCGGCCGAGGCGGTGAAGGCAATTCGCATTCTCAACGATATGGGATGTCCCTGCGTCCTCGACCAAGTGCGGTATTCGATGCTGGATCGTTGGACGGAAAAGGATCATCTGTTTTCCGCCTTGGGTGGAAAGACGGGGGTGATCTGTTTTTCCCCGCTTGCCCAAGGATTGTTGACGGACACCTATCTTTCAGGGACGATTCCAGCCGGAAGCAGAGCGAAGGAGAACGGTTCGCTCAAGGCGGAACAGATCACGCATTCTCTCGTTGTCCGACTGAACAAACTGGATGCCATCGCGAAGAAGCGGGGGCAGAGTCTGTCCCAGATGGCAGTCAGCTGGTTGCTTCGCAACGAGGGTGTTACGTCGGTTCTCGTAGGCGCAAGGAATCCCCAACAACTATTGCAGATTCTGGAATGCGTCGAGACCAATCCTTCTTTCTCCGCGGAGGAGTTGAACATGATCGATAAGATAACCGAGGCTTAATAAGGGGTGTGTTGCAGGGGCAGTGATGTTCTGAATTCATGATCCCTGCGATAGTAGGCGCATTGACAGGCGGGAGCGGTGGGAATGGTACACAACTCTCCGACTCCTTTGGCCCCGTATGAGAGGGGGAGTTTCCCTTCTCCGCAAACGGTGATGATTTCCATCGGCGGTACGCTGGTGGCCCGAAGCAGGCCGAGCGTCCCGTACTTCACTTGGGGTACTCCGTCTTTGACGGGGAAGTGCTCGGTAAGTGCATAGCCCAATCCCATGACGACGCCGCCTTCGATTTGCCCTGTGAGCGATTGTCGGTTGATGACCGTTCCCACATCGCACGCGGCGGTTACTTTCGCCACCTTTCCCTCTTCGTCCAACTCCACCACTTGGGCGCTGTAACTGTAGCCGATATGACTGACGGGATGAGGTTTGCCGCTGTTGATGGGGTCTGTCTTTCCAAGATACTCACCCAGGAATTCCCGACCCTCAAGATCTTTCAGCGTTTTCCCCGTGAGCGCATTTTTCAATTGGACTGCCGCTCTTCGCGTCGCTTCCCCACAGAACAGCGTTTGGCGACTTGCCGTACTGGTACCCGAATCCGGCGTGCGTCGTGTGTCAGGCGGTTCGACGACGAAATCGCTGTTTTTCAGGCCGGGAACCGTCTGTCCTGCGATCTGCACTGCTACGGTTCCTACCCCCTGTCCCATGCATGCGGCGGAAGTCCGTACGTGGATTTTCCCTTTCTCGACCGAGAGAATGCAGCGGCCCCAATCGGGAACGCCGACGCCAAGGCCGCTGTTTTTCATCGCGCAACCGATGCCGGTTCGTCCGTTTTTGTAGTAGGCGTCCTTGACGGCCAGGAGGCATTCCCGAATACCGACATCCGGCCCCGTCATCTGTCCGTTGGGAAGTTCGTCTCCCGGTTTGATGGCGTTGAGCATCCGGAACTGCCAGTAATCCAATCCGACTTGGTCGGCCAGTAAGTTAATGGCGCATTCGATGGCAAAACAGCTTTGTGTGACGCCGAATCCCCTGAATGCTCCGGCAGGGACGTTGTTGGTATATATCGCTTTGCCGAGAATGTCGATGTTGTGGTAATTGTACGGACCGGCCGCATGGGTACATGCCCGTTGCAGGACGGGACCTCCCAAGGAAGCATACGCGCCCGTATTGGCGATGATCGTCTCCTTCATCGCCACAAGCTTTCCGTTTTCGTCGCATCCGACCGTGAGGTCGATATCCATCGGGTGTCGTTTGGGATGGACGTTGATGCTTTCTTGTCGCGTCAGGCGTACTTTGACGGGACGGTGGGTGAGATAGGCACAGAGCGCCGCGTGATGCTGCACGCTCATATCTTCCTTGCCGCCGAATCCCCCGCCGACAAGCATGCTGTGGCAGTGGACTTTTTCCGGCGGGAGTTTGAGCATCCTGGATATTTCCCGTTGTTCGTCGTAAATGCTCTGTCCCGAGGTATACACCAACACGCCGTCGTTTTCCGGTGCGGCGACGGCACATTCAGGTTCCATAAACGCATGTTCGGTATATGGCGTGCGGAACACTTTATGGACCACATGAGCGCATCGCGCCAGTGCGTTGTCCGCCTCGCCGCGTACGATGTGTTCCGTATCCAGCACATTGCCTGTCTCGTGTACCAACGGCGCGTCAGGACGAAGTGCGTCCTCCGTGGTGTAAACGGCGGGAAGCACCTCATAATCGATATGAACCAGCGAGAGAATTTCCTCAAGGGATTCCTCTTTTTCTGAAACGGCCAAGGCAATCGCATCTCCGATGTAGGCGGTCACTCCGCCGACGGGAATCATGACCGGCCAGTCATGGACGATATGTCCCAAAATGTTTTCCGGTACGTTTTCGGCCGTAAAAACGGCGATGCAGTCGGGATGCCTAAGCGCTTTGTTCGTGTCGATCGCCCGAATGCGCGCCCGCGGATAAGCGCTGCGGAGCGCCTTGCCGTATGCCATGCCGGGAAGCATCAGATCGTTTGTGTACATTCCGATTCCCAATGCTTTCCCCTCGGCATCTACGCGACGGTACCGTTCGTCGACGACGGGGATTTCGACCTTTCGCTCCACCGGAATGCGTTCCCGCAAATATCGTGCGGACATCAGTGCCGCTTCGATGATTTTCTTATAACCGGTACACCGACAGATGTTTCCGTGGATTGCTTTGCGTACATCAATCTCCGTAGGAGCGGGGTTCGTGTCGATAAGTGCCTTGATGGACATGATCATCCCCGGGGTGCAGAAGCCGCACTGGACGGCGCCGGATTCTGCAAAGCAGAACCCGTACACGTTTTTTTCCCTCTCCGAAAGGCCTTCGATGGTGGTGATATGCTTCCCTTCCAGACGGGAAAGGGAAACGACGCAGGACTTCGTCGCCTTTCCGTCGATGATGACGGTACATGCCCCGCACGCCCCCTCACTGCAACCGTCCTTCACCCCGGTGAGTCGCAGATTGTTTCTCAGAAACGGGAGCAATCTCATATCCGGCCCGTCATAATGGATGTCGTCGCCGTTTACCGTGAAATTCACCACGATGCCATTGTCCGATATGTCTTTGTATCTGTCAAGCAATGGTGTTGCAGGATGTTGCGAGTCCGAACTAGAGGATCGAACCCGGCCGAATGTTTTCCGCATTACGTCCTGCGATCGTCACCGCCTTGCCCAGAGCTTCCTTGACGGTATTCTTTTGGAGGAAGTAAAAGGTGAACGCTCCCGTCAATGCGTCTCCACACCCGATGGTGTTGATCGTCCTTACCGCGGGAACGGGAAGGGTTTTGAATTCCGTGTCCCAGAACCACAGATCCCGTGATCCCCGAGAAAGAATGACGGAGGTATGGTACCGTCGGTACAGCCGTCGCATTTCGTCCTCCGCTTTGGTCCTCAATGCTTCGGCCTCGGATGCTTCGGGAAGATTTTTGTCCCAGAAGGTCTTGGCGAATTCGGAGAGGTTCGGTTTGATGAAATCGGGATGTTCCTCGAGACAAAGCAACAGATCATCGTCTTTGAGATCCAGAACAACAAGTTTTCCCAAGTCTTTCGCTGTCCTGACCATATCTGCGTAAAGATTTCTGCTGTATCCGGGAGCACGGGTCCCGGTGATGATCAACGCATCCGCCTTTCGGATGGCCGCATAAAAGGCGCGGCGGATCTTTTCTTCTGTTCCCTCTCCTACGGGCCGGGGTTCCTCGATAAGCTCCGTGGTGGCTTCCGGTGTGAGAATCGTGGTGCAGGTACGCATCTCGCTGCCACTGTCCACCGTGATGACGGTAAGGTCGTCATCCGCATAGAGGCGGGCCATTTCTTTGCTCCCTTTGCCTCCGATATGGGTCAGAAGGGTGCTCTCCGCCCCCATTTGGGTAAGCACGCGCGCGACATTCGCCCCTTTCCCCGATGCATCGATTCTGGCATCCTTCGCGCGGTTGACCTCTCCGTAGTGAAAGTCCCAGAAAAGCATCGTCCGCTGGAACGTCGGATTGAGACAGACGGTGAGAATCATTGGAGGTTCAAGACGACACTTTTGTGTGGACAATCGAGGTGACGATATGTTACGCCGGTATCATCGAACATTCGCTTTGAGGCGATGGTATTGTCACTGTCTTTGTATTTGTCGGACAAATAGACGACGGTCTTGATGCCCGCTTGAATGATCGCCTTTGCGCACTCGTTGCACGGAAACAGCGCGACGTAGATGGTACACCCTTTCAGGTTGCCGCCGTTTGAGTTGAGGATGGCGTTCAACTCGGCGTGACATACGTACGGGTATTTGGTCTGGAGCCAATTTCCTTCCCTGTCCCACGGCAACGTATCGTCGTTGCAGCCGATCGGGAAACCGTTGTATCCGACTCCGACGATTTTTTTGTCTTGGTTGACGATGCACGCCCCCACCTGGGTGTTGGGGTCTTTGCTCCTCAGGGAGGAGAGCACAGCCACTCCCATGAAGTATTCGTCCCAACTGAGATAATCCGTTCGCTTTTCCGTCATTTGTCGATCTCCTCAAAAAATGCGCGTATTGCATCCGCAATACTGGTTTGTATCGAATGGTACATGGGAAGGCAGTGGCGCGTATGGCGGTGCCTGCCCATGTCCGTTTGTATCCGTTTGAAATGTACGCTTCCGTTCTCCTTTGCGATGATGTCCAGATTCCTCGGGGGGACGGTTCTGTCCTTCTTGTCCTGGATAGCCAACAACGGTACGGTGATCTTTTTCAAATCTCGTCTGATCGGCTTCAGGTGATAGATCAACGAGATCCCCTGGCGTACGAACGAACCGCCTCCGTATCCAGTCCAATCTTCGTTGCCGTCCTCTCCGTCTGGCTTTCCGCTGATATTCCTGGGGTGTCCCAAAACGGGAAAGAAGACGGAGAGGATTCTGGCTACACATACGAACGGGTTGCCGACGATCCGGTCGTGGATGCTGTTGTAACAGACCGGAGCCGATATGGATACCAATCCGTCAGGGGCTTTGTCCGTCCCGCTATACTCCTCTCCAAGCTTTAGCGTGATGGATCCTCCCATGGAAAGTCCGATGACGTACAACTTTCGATAGGTTGTTCGAAGCGATGCATACATATGGTCCATGTACTCGTACCACTGTATGAACGATGTTTTTTCCAAGTCCTTCGGACTGGTGCCGAATCCTGGCATCAACGGGGCGACGACATCGTATCCGGCATTGGAAAAGTAGTCGGCGAAGTATTCGTACACTTGCGGGCAGGACGGAAAACCATGAATCATCAGGATGGCGCGGTCGTTGCCGTTTTTTTTGATGATCGAGCGGCATCGGGGGCTGAAACACCGCGCTTCGTCCGCAGGAGGAAGCGCTTCGGTATGTGGTTCACGATAAAACCACAGATTCCAGTTCCACAGGAGCAGAAACACGACGATCGCAATAATGACAACGATGACCATACCTCCAAATGTGGCACAATGACCGATCAAAGACAAGCGTTATCGCCTGAGAGGAATAAAGAAATCGAGGAAGCAAGTTCTTTTTGGACCGATCGGTACATGGGGAGGTTGTGGCGGGTATGGTCGCGCTTTCCCATATCTAGTTCGACGGCCCGGAACCTGTCGCTTCTTTGCAGCTTTTCAATGGTTTTCAGGTTGGAAAACGATACGGTCTTGTCTCCTTTGTCTTGAACGGCGTAGAACGGGATCTTAATGGTGGGGATTTCCCGTTTTATGGCAGGGAGGGCGGCGATCAAAGAAAGTCCTGCACGAGGAAAAATCCCTGAATATCCCGTCCATTCCTCCTGCCCGTCCGTCTTGTCTTGATGGT
>JBAXYP010000086.1:0-6854 GCA_041670725.1 Sphaerochaetaceae bacterium | reverse complement strand
GATCAGGTTCGAATTGGATTGGGAATCGCACTGGCAAAATACTGGGGTGCTAATGTACCTGCAGAGATACCTGTCGATGTCGTACTTCTGGACAAGAGCAATTCCGCGGATTTCGCCTGGTAGAGGTCCGGTGATGCATCTTGGGATGGCTTGCCGGTTGATCCGGCAAGCCTATTCCTTGATGGGGGAGCGACATGAGCGAATACGTATTGAAATTGACGGGGATATCGAAATTCTTTGGGGGGGTGAAAGCCCTTCAGAATGTACACCTTGAAGTCAAAAAAGGCGAAATACATGCTCTTCTTGGCGAAAATGGTGCGGGAAAGTCTACCTTGATGAAAATCCTTTCCGGGGTGTATCAACCGGATGCGGGGCGCATCGAGATCGAAGGAAAGACAGTCCAATTTTCCTCTCCGCAGGCGGCAAAGGAAGCTGGCATCGGCATTATATTCCAAGAGTTCAGTCTTGTACCGTATTTGACCGTAGCTCAAAATATTTTCCTTGGACGGGAACTCAAGACGAAATTCGGTACGCTTGACAATAAGCAAATGCGCGAAGTGGCTCAGGAGCGTCTGAAGAGTTTTGGCGTACGGATCGAGCCCAATACCGTAGTGAACAAACTCAGCATCGCCCAACAACAGTTTGTCGAGATTACCAAAGCGGTTACGGACAAGGTGACAATCCTGATCCTTGACGAGCCAACCGCTACATTGACACCAAATGAGGTTACGCAACTATTCCTCTTAATGCGACGGTTGCAAAAGCAAGGCGTTTCAATGATTTTCATATCGCACCATATGGACGATGTGTTCCAGATAGCCGACAGGGTTACCTGTCTTCGAGATGGCCAGTATATCGGAACGAAGGACGTCTCGGAGGTTTCGACTGATGAGTTGATCCAGATGATGGTCGGGCGAACGGTTGATCAGGAATTTCCCCAAAAACCGGATTACAGTGTTATCGAGAAACATCCCGTCTGTCTTGACGCGACGCTCAGCAGGGGGAAGGGGTATGTTCCCCAGCATTTAGTCCTCCACGAGGGAGAAATTCTTGGCCTTTCGGGGCTTGTTGGCGCCGGCCGGACGGAACTGATCCGGGCGATCATCGGAGCGGAGAAAGCCGTCGGAAAGCGTATCTTGGTCAATGGGAAGGAAGTAAGGATCAACACACCGTATGATGCGTTGCGTTGTGGAATCGGTTACGTTCCCGAGGACCGCAAGACGCAAGGTGTCATTCTTCCGTTTTCTATCCTTGACAATGTTGTACTCAGTATGTTGCGGAAAACAGCAATGGCGCACGGAGTGTGGGTGAACAGAAAAGGAAACAAAGTGGTTTGTGAGCGGCAACGGAAAAGTCTCGCAATCAAGACACCGTCTATCACGCAAAAAGTGGAAAACTTATCCGGTGGGAACCAACAAAAGGTTGTGATCGGGAAATGGTTGGCGACGGACTGCAAGATTCTGATCTTTGACGAACCGACTAGAGGAATCGATGTGGGGGCAAAGGCCGAGATTTACGAGTTGCTCCGTGATCTGGTGAAGAAAAATGTTTCTGTCATTCTGATTTCAAGCGAGCTTCCCGAAATCGTCGGCTTGAGCGACCGGGTGCTTGTCATGAGAGGGGACCGCATCGTCGCCGAGCTTGCAGGGAACGGGATTGAGTCGGGTGAAATCATGAAATATGCGACAGGGGGAAAGCGGAATGGTTGAGGAAAAGACGGATTCAAGAACAATGATTTTGCAAAAAAGGATTACGATGACGAAGTTGCTCAAGGGGCATCCTGAAGCCTTCACCATTATCGCCTTTGTGGTGTTATGCGTGTTTATGTCCATTATATCGGATTCTTTTTTCTCCGTAAGCAACATCAACAACATCCTCCGGCAGGTCTCCGTGAATGCAATTATCTCGGTTGGCATGACCATGGTAATCCTTACCGGTGGAATCGATCTTTCCGTGGGGCCTGTCATGGCACTTTCCAGCACCTTTATGGCGGGAGCGATGCTGAAGGGAATCCCTATCTTCCCCTCCGTTTTGATTGGTTTGGCCACAGGTCTTGTGTTTGGGTTGTTCAATGGACTGCTGATTTCGTACGTGAAGCAACCGGCCTTTATTGTCACATTGGCGATGATGGAGATAGCAAGGGGAATCGCACTCTTGTATACCGGAGGTTACCCCCTTTCCGGTTTGCCTGCCTCTTTCGGTTTCGTAGGGAAGGGAAGAATCATAGGCATCCAAGTCCCGGTATTGATCATGCTTGTTACGTACGTTGTGGCGTTCCTTGTTTTGAACCGGTTCGTATTTGGCCGGTATGTCTATGCCATAGGCGGGAATCTTGAAGCTACCCGGTTATCCGGCATTCAAGTTAAGAAATACATGATGCTCGTATATGTGATCAGCGGGTTCACCGCAGCGCTTTCGTCCGTAATCCTGACATCCCGATTGATGTCCGGACAACCAAATGCCGGTTCTGGATTTGAGTTGGATGCAATCGCCGCCGTTGTGCTCGGAGGTACTGACATGTCCGGTGGCCGCGGTCATATTTTGGGGACTCTTCTTGGTGTATTGATGCTTGGCGTGCTGAACAACGGACTGAACTTGATGGGGGTGTCTCCCTATATGCAACGTGTGGTGAAGGGGATCATCATTCTTGCCGCAATCTACATTTCATCGAACAAGGAGAAAAAATGATGCACACCGTTGGTTCTCTCGGAATGGAGTATTTCTTGGGCCTGGACAATGGTGGGACCACGTGCAAAGCGGTGGTGTTTGACAAGTATGGCCATGCTGTTTGCAAGAAAAGCGAAAAGCTCAGGATGCTTACGCCAGCGCCAAAATGTACCGAAAGGGACATGGAGGAATTGTGGAAGGCAAACATCAAAGTTCTCCACGATGTGGTCGAAGGATCCGGAGTGGATCCGTCGCAAATCAAAGCCCTTGCATGTTCAGGACATGGAAAGGGGTTATATCTTTGGGGAAAAGACAACAGGCCGGTAAGGAACGGTATCGTGAGTACAGATGGGCGTGCGAGTGAGTGGAAGAGGCGTTGGGAACAGGACGGTACCGCGCGCAAAGTGTTTGAAACGAATTACCAAGGGATCATGAGTTGCCAGCCGGTTTGCCTGCTTCGCTGGTTGAAAGAGAATGAACCGGGAAATTACCGGAACATTAGGTGGATTTTTGAGGTTAAGGATTACATACGTTTCCGTCTGACGGGGAAAGCTCGTGCGGAAGTGACGGATTACTCCGGTTCAAATTTGATGGATCTTTCCAGAAAGGCATTCACGAGAGAGAACCTTGCGTTGTTTGGAATTGAAGAAATGTACGATGCGCTTCCTCCCATCGCAATGTCGGTCGAAATCTGTGGAGCCATTACAACTGAAGTGGCACGGTGTACCGGGTTGCGGGAAGGAATGCCCGTTGCGGGTGGCATGTTTGATATTGATGCCTGTTCCATCGGCATGGACATCGTCCAGAATAATTTCTTGTGTGTCATTGCCGGCACATGGGGAATCAACCAGTATATTTCCCGAACTCCAGTTCTGGATCATTCGGTCGAAATGAACTCGTTTTATTGTTATGGGGATTATTACCTCATTGAGGAAAGCAGTGCGACTTCTGCTGGAAATCTTGAATGGTATATCAGGATGTTTCTTGGCAAAGAGGCAATGGAAGCGAAAGCACGCAACCGCAACATCTACCAGATATGTGATGAACTGGTGTCGTCTGTACGGCCTGAGGATGACGAGATAGTTTTTCTTCCTTACATCTTTGGATCGAACTACAATCCAAATGCAAAAGCTTGCCTCATTGGGATGGACAGTCATCATACACAGGCGCACATGCTGAGGGCGGTGTTCGAAGGTATTGTTTTTTGCCATAAAGTCCATATCGAAAAACTTTGGCGCAACAATTCATTTAAGGCCGTCCGGATGGCGGGAGGTGCGACGAATTCCGTCATTTGGACACAAATGTTTGCGGACATTATCGGATTGCCCATTGAAATCGTAGAGTGTGACGAGATCGGTGCGTTAGGTTGTGCAATGGCGGCTGCCGTTGCAAGTGGGACCTATGCTGACCTGCGGGAAGCTGGAGGAGCGATGAGCAGGATCAAGCGGATCGTAGAGCCAGATGCTGCGATGAAGGCTGTATATGCTCGGAAGTATCAGAGATACAAGGAAATCAGTCATGCGCTTGACGCGTATTGGGGGTGAGCAGATGTATCGGCTTGGCCTGTACGAGAAAGCGATCCCGAACAATATTCCCTTCAAGGAGAAACTCGCGATTGCGGGTGAGTCAGGGTATGACTATCTGGAGATCAGCATTGACGAATCTGAAGAAAAATTAAGGAGGCTCAAGTGGAGTGTCGGACAATTACGGCAATTGGTGAAGGCGACGTGGGATTGCGGAGTTCCTATCGGTTCAATGTGTTTGAGCGGTCACCGCAAGTTCCCTCTTGGCGAAGAAAATCCTCGCTCAATGGAAATCATGAAAGAAGCTATCCGCTTTGCCGGTTTCTGTGGCATCCCCCTTATCCAGCTTGCCGGTTACGATACATATTACCACCAAAGTACTGAAGAGACGAGAAAGCGCTTTCTTCAGAACCTTTTCAAGGCGACGTCCATGGCAGCAACGGAAGGTGTTTTGTTGGGGTTCGAGACAATGGAAACGGATTTCATGGATACCGTTGGTAAAGCAATGAAGTTCGTGTCGTCTGTTTCATCCCCATTCCTCGGCGTATATCCGGATATCGGAAACTTAACGAATGCATCCCTCGAGTACGGGGATCCCGTAGGTGTCGATCTTGAAAGGGGAAAAGGGCATATCTTTGCAGTCCATATCAAGGAAACGCTTCCGGGCCATTACAGGGAAGTCCCGTTCGGGAAAGGGGATGTGGATTTTCCCCGTATCCTTCGTGCCTGCTGGGATCTTGGGATTCGACGGTATGTCACGGAATTCTGGTATACAGGGGCAGAAGACTGGAGAAAAACCGTGAGCGAGACGAGCGGATTTGCAAGAAAGATTTTGGATAGTTTTTCTATCACTTGAGTTTATGGATGTATGTGGAGAAACTCAAAACCATAGGAGGTAAAAAATGAGTATCCCTAAAACGATGAAGGCATTAGTAGCTTACAGCAAGACGGATTATCGTCTTGTGACGGATTTTCCCACCCCGACGTGTGGACAGGACGATGTGATCATCAAGACAGAAGGGTGTGGCATCTGTGCTGGTGATCTGAAATGCCAGCATGGGGCGGCGAAATTTTGGGGGGATGAGACGCAACCAGCATGGGTTAGGCCTCCGTTCATCCCGGGACATGAGTTTGTCGGATATGCGGTTGCGGTAGGTGAACATGTCCAAGGGGTCAAGGTCGGTGATCGTATCACGGCTGACCAGATCATTCCGTGCGGAGAATGCAGGTATTGCAAGGATGGCCATTATTGGATGTGCCAGCCCCACCATATTTTCGGTTTTTTCCCGGACTTCAACGGAGGAATGGCGGAATATATGCGTCTTCCGAGAGGATCGGTGATCCATCAGGTACCGAAGGAGCTTCCTCTTGAGAAAGCGTTGTTGATAGAACCATATTCTTGCTCGAAGCACTGTGTGGACCGTGCGGACATCCATGCAGAGGATGTGGTTGTCCTGTCGGGTGCGGGGACGCTGGGGCTGGGGATGGCAACCTATGCAAGAACAAGGAATCCTAAAAAGCTGATTGTCCTTGACCTTTCTGACAACAGGTTGGAAATGGCAAAGAAAATGGGTGCTGATTTTGTGTGGAATCCTTCGAAGATGGATGTTGTGGAAGCCATTATGGATCTGACGGGTGGATATGGATGCGATACGTATATTGAAGCAACCGGCGCACCAGCGTCCGTGTTGCAGGGCATGAAGATGATCAGAAAACTTGGGCGTTTCGTGGAATTTTCCGTTTTTGGCGCACCTACCACTTTGGATTGGTCGGTAATCGGGGACAGCAAGGAGCTAGATGTTTTAGGATCTCACCTCAGTCCGTATTGTTATCCTTATGTGATTGAGAACATTACAAACGGAACGTTGAAAACTGATGGTGTCGTGAGTTCTATTTTCAGACTTGAAGAATGGGAAAAGGCATTTGATTACGCAACGGGAAAACATGGTGACTACAAGGTAGCGTTTGCTTTCTGAACCGAAGGTTTTTTGCTTTCCTCCACGTACGAATTTTCGTGCATGGAGGAAATTTTTCGTTGAGGCGTTTTTAAGTCGTTTTTCTCGGGATGGTCTGTTTTGTCTCTGTTTTTTCTGAATCCTTGAGAAACTCTTTATCCAGCATTTGGATGATGGATTGGGATTGCGCGTGCTGTTCCAACGGAAGATTGTTTTTTAGGTACAGCGCGTTCGGAACGATTTCCTTCGTGGTGATCTGTTCCGTCCCGGAAAGTGAACGGAATGCGACGCTGACGCCTTCGTACGCTTGCTGGGATGCATTTTGGGCGATGATGGCGTCCAACGTTCCTTCCCTAAGCGCCTGGGAAGATTCGTCAAACAATTCGCTTCCCACGACAAACAATTTCCTGTGTTGCTTTTGCTCCCTGGCGATTTCGAGGATACGTATCGTGGTTCGTGCATTATTTGCGTAGATCCCTTTGATGTCCTCGAAACGGGAAAGAAAATCCTGAAGGGTTTTAAACACTTCCTCCGGATACATCCGGGATTCATACAGTTCAATGATTTGTATCTGGGGGTTCGTGGTGTTCATCTGATCGAAAAATCCCCGTACGACCTGCGCATGGTTGTAGCTGTCCCGTTTCGTTCCGACGACGATGACACGGGCCTTTCCTTTAATTACCGAACCAAGGTATTCCGCAGCGAGACG
>JBAXYP010000085.1:0-6871 GCA_041670725.1 Sphaerochaetaceae bacterium | reverse complement strand
TGTCCGCTTTCTTTTTGCCCATGATACGCCGGAGAATATCCGCTTGCCCGAGGGTATAGCCTGCGATAACTTGGGCGACTTTCATAACCTGTTCCTGATAGACGATGACGCCGTAGGTATTTTCCAGAACCGGCTTCAAGTCGGGGTCGGGATACTGGATGGGCTGTTTCCCGTTTTTGCAATTGATGAATGTGGGGATGTACTGCATCGGACCGGGCCGGTACAGTGCGTTGAGAGCGACGATGTCCTCGATGGAATCCGGATGTGCCTGACGGAGGATTTGCTGCATGCCGCTGCTTTCGAATTGGAAGACGGCGGTGGAATCCCCGTTGCACAACATCTTGAATGTCTTCGGATCGTGGTCGTCGATCGTATTGATGTCGAAATTGGGTTTCTTCTTTTTGATCAGATCAACAGTGTGTTTGATCAACGTGAGGGTTTTCAAGCCGAGGAAATCCATTTTCACCAAGCCGCATTCCTCGATCTGGTCCATCGTATACTGGGTAGCCTGGTTCCCCGTTTTGGGATCGCGGTACAGGGGGACGTAGTTGACCAACGGCTCTTGGCCGATGACCACTCCTGCGGCGTGAGTGGAGGTGTTGCGATTCATGCCTTCCAGTTTCCTGGCGACGCTGAACAACGTGGAATAGATGCCTCCCTTTGCCTCGAGTTGCCCCAGTTCGGGATTTTGTGCGAACGCTTTTTCCAACGTCATTTTTGGGTCGTCGGGGATCAACTTGCAGATTCTGGTCGATTCATCGAACGGGATATCCAAAACCCGTGCGCAATCCTTCACCACTGCCTTCGCCTTCAACGTTCCGAACGTAGCGATCTGGGCGACGCGATTCTTGCCGTAATGTTCCGTCACGTATTGAATCACTTCCTTGCGGCGTTCAAAGCAGAAATCCACGTCGAAATCGGGCATTGAAACGCGTTCCGGATTGAGGAACCTTTCGAAGAGCAGGTTGTATTTCATTGGATCGACGTCGGTGATATTGATGCTGTACGCCACGAGGCTTCCGGCTCCCGAACCGCGTCCCGGTCCGACGGGGATCCCGTTGCTTTTCGCCCACCAGATATAGTCGCGGACAATAAGGAAGTAACCTTGGAAATCCATCTTGATGATGATGCCAAGTTCATAGTCAAGCCGGTCCTGAAGCGTTTTTGTCACTGTCTTGTATCGTTTTTTCAACCCGTCATTGGCAAGGAACCGAAGATACTCGGCGGTGTCTTTGAAGCCTTCCGGAACTTGAAAAACGGGAAGTTTCGGACCTGGAAAACGAATCTCGATGTTGCAACGTTGTGCGATCTTCACCGTATTGGCGATCGCCTCGGGACACCATGAGAACAACCGCTTCATTTCGTCCGGACTTTTGAAATAGAATTCGGAATTGGGGAAGCGCATCCTGTTCGGGTCGTTCCGTTTGCTGTTCGTCCCTATGCACAACAGGATATCCTGCGCCTCTGCATCGTCTTTTTCGATGTAATGAATGTCGTTGGTACAGACGAGCGGGATGCCCGTCTCCTCATGGAGTTTGACGAGAAGGGGATTCGTCAGTTTCTGCTCTTCCAATCCATGGTCCTGCATTTCCAGATAATACCGGCCGTCGTCAAAGACGGAATTGAACCACAGCGCACGACGCTTCGCTTCCTCATACTGGCCTTCCAGCAGATTCTGGAGAATTTCGCCGGCGAGACACGCGGAAAGGCAGATCAAACCCTCGTTGTGTTCCACGAGGAGTTTGTCATCGATCCGCGGTTTGTAGTAAAAGCCCTCCGTCCACGCAGCGGAGTTGAGTTCCATCAGATTGTGGTAGCCCTTCTCGTTCATGGCAAGGAGGATCAAATGATAACGGTGATCCTTGTTGTGTTCCCCAGGAGGCGGCGTGTACGTATGATCTTCCGGATTGCAATAAAACTCGCATCCGATGATCGGATTGATGCCGGCTTCCTTGCATGCCTTATAGAACCGCAGCGCGCCGAACATGTTGCCGTGGTCGGTCAAGGCGAGGCTGCGCATTCCAAGGCTTTTCGCCTTTTCGATGTATCTGGCAATTTTTGCGGCGCCGTCGAGAAGGGAAAAGTCGCTGTGGTTGTGCAGATGGACGAACCCGGGGTCGGCAGATCCTTGGGCCTGCGGTGCTTGCACAGCTGGAGGCGCTTGCGGCTGAATCGGAGCTTCGGCGAGGGAAGCGCTCTCCTCTTCCTCCATTTCTTGCTCTTCTTCGGCTTGTTGGGCAAGAAGTTCTTCATCTGAAAGCTGTTGTTCGATATGTTGTTGGTCCGTTTGTTTTTCTTCCATGTTTCAACTCTGTAAATATAATGTATTCAGATCATAAAGGATTGAGGCGAACCTTCTCAAGGCTCGTTCCTGTTGCAGGGAACTGAGACTCGGGTAGGTTTTTCTGAGTTCCCCCTTCAGGTTGCCGGTAATCGTCCATATCGTTTTGGGTGCGATCGGCAGGTTGATGCCGGACAGTTGCCCGATGATTTCCTTGCTGATGAAGAATCCCTTTTTGGGAAACGTCACGCACAGTTGTACTTTGCCTAATGCTACGGCGGTTTTTTCCGCTTGGAAGGCGATGATGACGGAAAAGTTTCCCTCCCGCATTGGATTCCCCGTAATCAGAAATCTCTGGTAGGCTCCGTATTGCAGTCCGATGCGTATGTGCGTGAGAAGGAATTTTCCTTCGAACGGGACGAACTTCCCGTCTTTGTCGTACAGGCGTGAGACGGGAATCCACCGGGTGACGTTTTTGCCGTTCGCAAGATAAATGCGGACTTCGGCCATCGCGTCCAGTACGGCGAGTGCGGTGGGGATGGAAAGCCGGATGTCGGGAATGCACAGCGAACCGCCGACGGTGATCTGGCGGCGGACAATGGTCGAGCCGATCGAAGTGAGTGCCCCGAGCAACACGGGCGGCAGAATCTGCCGTCCGGTATCCAAAAGCTGGGCGGCGGTGACCATCGATCCAATTTCGATGTACCGGTCGGTGCGAGTGATCCGTTGCAGCTCCTCGATGCCGGAAAGATCGATGATCTCGATGTTCGAATCCATCGGATAGAAATTCGGTCTGCTCATCAAATACGTTCCTCCGGCCCAGTTGAGAGCGTCGGGGAACCTGTTGGCGATCTGCCCGTATTCGGAGAGAGTGATCGGCGTATGGACTGTCGTGGACCTAAGCTCTTCGTACATTCTTTCGTCTCCTGTATGATAGGGCGATCTCGACGATCTGCAGCAGTTCCCCCGTATCCATGCATTGGCAGGTGTTCAACGCCAGTTCCTTGGTGATGGAATCCTCGTCAAGTTGCTTCGTATCTCCCACGATCTGGTTGTGTATCCGTCCCGGCATGGTGATTTCCCTGCCGGCATGGTGTTCTCCGGTGAGACTTTGCAGGATGGATTCGATCAACAGGGTTTTCGAGGCGTAACAGTTCGGACAGGGCTTGTTGCCTGAGACCTGATAAGCCCGTTCGATGTCCCTGCATTGACGTGTTTTTGAGAATCCCTCGAAGGTTTGGATGGTGGCGTCCTTCAAACGGAAAGCAGGCATCAGGCAGGAAAGGACAACGACATCGTTGACGAGCACGAGGCAATTGCCGCAATGGGTTCCGTGGCAATTACTGTTCAGCGATTTGATCCCTACGTCTTCGGTAAGGATCAAAAGTAATGGTTTGTTGGAGTTCACCGAAAGGGAAAGCCCCTTTCCGTCGATGGTGCAGTCAAGGTTCATACGCGTTTCCTCATGATGGTGGACAGGATTTGTTCGCTGGTCACCGGAAGCAGGATGGGAAAGCCGCCCAGTGCCTGGTCAAGAGCCGATGAAAAAGTAGCGAGCGTCATGGAACGCACGGCACTGCTTACCGAAGACCCGATCCCCTCTCCGTCGCTTTGCAACGTGAGATCGATGGTGAGATTCCTGCCGATTGCCAAGGTCGCGCCGTTTTCCAACAGTGTCGTGACAATGGTATGCCGGATCTTTTCCCGGTACGCCTGCTCATCGAAAATTCGTCCGGTAAGCACCGAGATCCAAATATTCTTGACCAACGGTTTGAATGTAATGGTATCCACGGACAACTCAAGCACCATTCCGACCCAACTCATGGAGGTGAAAAGGTTGTTTGATGCGGGAAATCCGCTGACGCTTTCCACTAATGGAAGCGGGTTGACGAATCGCTTTTGCTTGACTTGATCGCAGACCCTCTGGATTTGAAGAGGCATTCTCCCGCTGTTCGATGCGAGGACCGAGGGGCCGCTGTCCATCATCTCGTCCGTATCAGCGGGAAACAGGATGTTCTGCTCTTGGACCCCAAGTCGTTCGCCGATTACCTTTTTCCATATCTTGGCGCTCGCTCCGATGGTGTAGAAACTGGTATTCACCTTTACCTTGTCTCCCGTATCGAGCTCCAATTGAACGGACAGCGGGGTGATGTTCTTGCAGACGTTGGAAAAACCCGCGATCCCAGGGCCTACGGCGAATGCCACTCCCCTGGCGTAACTGAAGAATGACGAGAATTTTTCACTTTGGTTTCTGAGAACCTGACAGGAGGCGTACTTGCGGGCGTAGTCGCTCTTTTGGACGAGGTCAGCGGTCATTTTTTTCATTTCGGCAAAACGGGAGCACAGAAGCATCCGGTCGTGGGAAGGGGAGTTGCCGTAATACTGGCTTTTCCAGACGAATGGGTTTTGTGCTGTCAATTGTCCGATGCGATTGTATTGCATCTCGGTGGATGCAAGTGCTTCGCCGTAGCCGAGATCACCATAGAAATTCGCCGGACTTTGATCGCTCGTCCTGAATTGGATGGAGATGCGCGTCGCCTCGAGTGGACAGGGAGGGGAGAACCCTGCAAACATCTGATTGGCCATTTCTTCGGAGAACAGCGGAGTCGCCCCTTGGTCTACCGTCGCATTCACCGATTCGGCGACGGGTTTCCCGTCTCCCATGTACCATGTGGTTCGTTCAACGTGCATGGCGGGTCGAAATACGGGATAACTGTCTTGGATCTCCACCGGATAGTTGCCCTTGATGCTCGCCAGAGCGGCGAGAGCGGCGAGAATCGAAGGTGTGAGAAGCATTTCGTCATGGGGCGCGTAGAACGGCATGCGATGGATGACGATCTTCTTTTTGGGGATCAACGTAACGTCGCTGATCGAATCCCGCATATGGAACATCCATTGGGTAGGTGCGATGACGTGGAGCATCCCTCCGTCCATTCCCGCCATGATCCTCGTGATGTAGTACGAAGGGCTGTGAAGTCTCGTGAAATCATATGTCTGGGTATAACTTTTCAAATCGGGTGTCTTGGAGACGGCGTCGAGATCTCCGAAGGCCTTGGCATACGGAGCGGCCGATTGGTCCGTATGCTGCGTTTCCGTAAGTCGGTAACTGATGTCGATTTCCTGTGCTTTCAGTTGCACGGATTCGCTGTCGAATCCGAACAACGCCATGATGGGTTGTCCTCTATAGGAGATCTGATTGGACGAAAGCAATGGAATATAGTCGTTGGCGACCTTCAGGCGGTTTTCTCCCTTGATATCCTTCGCTTCCACGGTAAGGAAACGATTGCCCAGAGGCGGCAGTTTGACGGTATCGATGATTCCGTTGTCCACCGTTGAACGAATCACAATGCCGTTGAGAACGGTCGCACGGGAAAAATATGCCTTCGCCATACCGACAATGTACCATGGAATGAGGCCCTTAGCAATAAAGAGCGCCTTGTGAGGAAGTACTGCTAATCATGTCGTAAAGCTTCTCAAAAGTGTGCGCCGCCAAGAAAACGACGGGCCTTCACGACGAAACGCTTCGATAATCTGACGCGATTCACACGATGCTATGGAACAGCTTGAACAAGACCCGCCAAATCAGTAAAGTGAAAGTGTCGGTTGGGAAGGGAAAAGAGCAAGAGAGTTTCCTTTTCGTCCGATATTCAGTAAGCTGTCTTATACAAAACAAATACATACAGGGTGAGTCCCTGTGAAGGAGTTTTTTCTATGGCAAAGATTCGTGTTGGTATCAACGGATTCGGAAGAATCGGCCGTCTGGCATACAGAAGAATTCTGGAAGTCGGAAACGAGATGGAAGTAGTCGCGATCAATGATTTGACCAGCCCCGCAGTTTTGGCTCACCTGTTCAAATACGACAGCACCCACGGAACGTTCAAAGGGACCGTCGAGTCGACGGAGGATTCGATCATCGTCAACGGCAACAAAATCCGCATCTACGCTGAGAAGGATGCCCATAACATTCCTTGGGGCGCCGAGAAGGTCGACGTGGTTCTTGAGTCCACTGGTTTCTATACGTCCGCCGAGAAAGCGCAGGCTCACCTTGACGCCGGTGCAAAGAAAGTTCTTATCTCCGCTCCTGCAGGCAAAATGAAGACTATCGTCTACAGCGTCAACGACAACACGCTGACCAAGGACGACAGGATCATCAGCGCCGCTTCCTGCACCACCAACTGCCTGGCTCCGATGACCAAGGCGCTGAACGATGCATTTGGCATTGAAATCGGCACGATGACCACCATCCATGCCTATACGAGCACGCAGATGATTCTCGACGGACCGGATCGCAAGGGCAATCTCCGCAATGGCCGCGCTGCAGCGGAGAACATCATCCCGCACTCCACCGGTGCTGCGAAGGCTATCGGGCTTGTGCTCCCCGAGCTGGACGGAAAACTTCAGGGCCATGCCCAGAGAGTTCCTGTAAAGGATGGTTCCGTCACCGAGTTGGTTTGCGAACTGAAGACAAAGAATGTCACCGTTGATATGATCAACGATGTCATGAAAAAGGCGACGGCGAACAACGAAAGCTTCGGATACAATGGCGACGAGATCGTTTCCACCGATGTAATCGGCATCACCTACGGTTCC
>JBAXYP010000084.1:0-6954 GCA_041670725.1 Sphaerochaetaceae bacterium | reverse complement strand
CGTGTATCCGCTGAGTTTCATGCTCACGTATTTGGGGAGCGACTATGTGAAAATGCAGAGCATCGCCTCGGTCACCGCCCTTGGCGTGGACGAACAGAACGCTACTACCTTCATTTATTCCGACGGCAGGATCGGGGTGATCCAAAGCGGAACGAAGGTGCGTTCCGATCGCCGTGGCATGATTTACGGCACGAAGGGAACCATTGAAGTGGAGAACGTCAACAACCCCGAGATGATCCGGCTGCTCGATCAGGACGGCAAGGTGATACGGGAGATTGCGTCGCCGAAACAGCTGACCGGGTACGAGTATGAGATCGAGGCGTGTCAGCGCGCAATAGCGGAAGGCAAGTTCGAATGTCATGAGATGCCTCATCGATACTCCATCAAGAAAATGGAGATCATCGATGCGATCCGCAGAAGTTGGGGATTCCGTTCTCCGACGGAGAAATGAGAAAAAACAGAGATAGAGGTAACTATGCAGAAGATCCAGATGAGGACCCCCATCGTTGAGATGGATGGGGATGAGATGACCCGCGTGTTGTGGAGGATGATCAAGGATTCTTTGCTTCTTCCGTTTGTCGATCTGAAGACCGAGTATTATGATCTCGGGCTTCCAAACCGGGACAGGACGGAAGATGCCGTGACCCAGAAGGCGGCAGAAGCCGCGCTCCGACTCGGTGTGGCGGTCAAGTGTGCGACGATCACGCCGAACAAGCAACGGATGGAGGAATATCATCTGAAACAGATGTATAAAAGCCCCAACGGGACGATCCGTGCCATCATGGACGGGACGGTGTTTCGTACTCCGATCACTGTATCATGCATCCATCCCGTGGTACGGAGTTGGAAAAAACCGATCACCATCGCCCGTCACGCCTACGGGGACGTATACAAGGCTTCTGAATACCGCGTCCCGGGAAAAGGAAAAGCGGAATTGTCGTTCACCGGAGAGGACGGAAAGACAGTCCGGCAGACGATTTTTGATTTTCAGGGGCCTGGCGTCATTCAGGGGCAGTACAATAAGGACGATTCCATTGAGAGTTTCGCCCATAGTTGCTTCACGTATGCGTTGAACACGCATCAGGATCTGTGGTTTTCCGCAAAGGATACGATCAGCAAGACGTACGACGGTACGTTCCGTGACATTTTCCAGAGGGTGTATGACACGGTGTATCGAGAACGTTTTGAAGGGGCGGGACTTACTTATTTCTATACATTGATCGACGATGCCGTCGCGCGGGTGATCCGCAGTGAAGGCGGGTTCATTTGGGCATGCAAGAATTACGACGGGGACGTGATGAGCGACATGATCTCCACGGCTTTCGGATCCCTTGCCATGATGACCAGCGTCTTGGTCAGTCCGAGCGGAAAATATGAGTTCGAGGCGGCTCATGGGACGGTCACCCGGCATTATTACCGGTATCTGAAGGGAGAGGCGACCTCAACCAATCCGATTGCCACGATTTTCGCCTGGACAGGGGCGTTGAGAAAGCGCGGCGAGTTGGACGGGACGACGGATCTCGTCTCCTTTTCCGGAATGTTGGAAAAGGCATGTCTGGAGACGATCGAAAGTGGCGTGATGACCAAGGATCTTGCTTCGCTTGCCGAAAGAGTCGAAGTAAGGCAGGTGAATACCGAAGATTTCATCAAGGCCATCAGGGAACGTTTGGAATCCTTCGTGTGACCAAGGCGCCGTTTTCGTGTATACTGTTCCGGAATATGGAATACGATGAATCAAAGATACAATCACTGAGCCCGCTGGAACACATACGGCTCCGGCCGGGCATGTACATAGGGCGACTGGGCAATGGAACCCACGAAGACGACGGGATTTACGTTCTTCTGAAGGAGATCATCGACAATAGTGTCGACGAGTTCATCATGCATGCCGGTTCGAAGATCGTCATCTCCCGCAAGGAAAACACCTGTACGGTGCGTGATTTCGGACGGGGGATTCCGCTCGGGAAGGTTCTGGATTGCGTCTCTATCATTAATACCGGTGCCAAATACAACGACGATGTGTTTCAGTTTTCCGTAGGGTTGAACGGAGTGGGGACCAAGGCGGTCAACGCGCTTTCTTCGTTGTTCACCGTCACTTCTTATCGTGATGGCAAGTACGTTTCCATCACGTTCGCCCAAGGACAAATGAAGAGCAGAAACGCCGGCAAGACCGATGAGCCGAACGGGACGTTCGTTTCGTTTATCCCCGACCCCCAGTTGTTTGGGAAATATGCGTTCAACGATGATTTCATCATCAGGCGTCTTCAGGGGTATGCGTATCTGAACAGTGGGCTGACGCTGGAATACAACGGCGCCACTTATCGTTCCAAGGACGGGTTGCTCGACCTGTTGCGTGAAGAGGTGGGGGATTCCAATCTGTACGATATCATCCATTTTCGTTCGGACAAGCTGGAGTTTGCCTTCACCCATGTTCCGGGAGATTTCGGAGAAACGTATTTTTCCTATGTGAACGGACAGCATACCAGTGACGGCGGAACCCATCAGGCGGCCTTCAAGGAAGGTATCGTCAAAGGGATAAACGAGTATTTCAAGAAGTCTTGGGAAGCACAGGACGTACGGGACGGCATGATCGGGGCCGTTGCGGTCAAGATCAAGGATCCGGTGTTCGAGAGTCAGACGAAGAATAAACTTTCCAACACGGAGATTCGTTCGTGGATCGTCGGGGAAGTAAAAGATGCGGTTGTCGACTATCTGCTCAAACACACCGATCAGGCGCAGAAACTCAATGAGAAAATCCAGAACAACGAGCGGCTTCGCAAGGAACTGAACGACGTACGCAAGGGTGCAAGGGAAGCGGCGAGGAAAGTATCCATCAACATCCCGAAACTGAAGGACTGCAAGTATCATCTGGGGCAGTCGGCCGCCCATACCGAGGAATGCGAGGCGTCGATGATTTTCCTCACCGAAGGGGATTCCGCTTCGGGAACGATTACCAAGACACGGGATGTGAAGAGTCAGGCGGTTTTTTCCCTTCGGGGAAAAATCCAGAATGTCGAGGGAATGAAACGGACGATCATCTACAAGAACGAGGAATTGTACAACATGATGGTCGCTCTTGGGATCGAGAACGGGATCGAAGGGTTGCGGTACGGCAAGGTGGTCATTGCCACCGATGCCGATAACGACGGGTTTCACATCCGCAATCTTCTGATGACGTATTTTCTGACGTTTTTCGAAGAGTTGGTGACGAGCGGCAGGTTGTATATCCTTGAGACTCCTCTCTTCAGGGTGCGGAACAAGAATGTCACCCGATATTGCTACAGTGAAGACGAACGCGATCAGGCGATGAAGGAAGTCAGGGGATGCGAGGTCACCCGGTTCAAAGGCCTTGGGGAGATTGATCCGAAGGAATTCGGTGCGTTCATCGGTCCTGAGATCAAGCTCGTTCCTGTGACGGTGACCAGCATGAGCGGCATGGCGAAAACGATGCAGTTCTACATGGGGAGCAACACCCCGGAGAGGAAGGAGTTTATCATGGACTATCTGTTGCCGGAGGATATCTGATATGGCCCAGGCACCCCAACTTTATCAAAGATATTTTCTTGAATATGCATCATATGTTATTCGCGACCGTGCCATCCCCGATCTCGTCGACGGGTTGAAACCCGTCCAGCGGCGTATTCTTCATTCGCTGTTCGAAATGGATGACGGGAAGTTTCACAAGGTGGCCAATGTCGTGGGATGGACGATGCGCTACCATCCCCATGGGGATGCCGCCATCTATGAGGCGTTGGTGAACTTGGCCAATCACGACCTGTTCATAGAGCGACAGGGGAATTTTGGCAACGAAATGACCGGGGACCGTCCCGCTGCAGCGCGATACATTGAATGCCGGTTGCTCCCGTTTGCAAAACAAGTGCTGTACAACCCGGAGCTGACTGCGTATGTGGACAGTTACGACGGACGGAACAAAGAACCGGTTACCTTCCCCGCGAAGGTTCCCGTGGTGCTGATTCAAGGCGTGCAGGGCATCGCCGTCGGTATGTCGACGATGATTCTCCCCCACAATCCCATCGAAGTGCTGGATGCGATGAAATCGGCGATCAACGGAGAGCCGTTCGCCTTGTACCCTGATTTCCACGGCGGCGGGATCGTCGACGTGAAGGAATATGACGACGGGAAGGGGAAAGTGGCCGTCAGGGCGAAACTCAATATCTCCGATCCCAAGCGGATCATCATCGAAGAGCTTCCGTACGGCGTCACCAGTGAGATGATGATCGATTCAATCCAAAAAGCTACAAAGGACGGCAAACTGAAGGTCGCTTCCATCACCGACTATACGACGGATAACGTCAACATTGAAATCGATTTGCAACGGAACACGTTCACCAAAGATATCGTCAAGAGCTTGTATGCCTACACGTTGTGCGAGACGAAGATCAGCGTCAATCCGTTGGTTATCAGGGACAACATGCCGGTCATCATGGGGGTCAGCGAGATCGTTCGCTACCATGGGAGCCATCTGATGGACGTCCTCAAACAGGAGTTGGAGCTGAAGAAGCGTCATCTCTTGGAGGATTTGCAGGCGCGCACGTTGGAACGGATTTTCGTTGAGGAACGGATCTACAAACGTATCGAGACGAAAAAAACCGCGGAAGAGGTGGAGAAGGCCGTCGTTACCGGCTTCAAGCCGTTTTCCGACCAGTTGCTTCATCCCATCGACCACGACGACGTGGAACGTCTTCTGAAAATCCCCATCCGGAGGATTTCCCTGTTTGACATCAACAAGAACCACGAGGAGATCGGCGCGATCAATGACGGACTGAAAGACGTCGAGGCGAAACTTGCTGATTTGAAAGGGTATTCGCTGGGCTACATCGATATGCTTAAGGCGTCTCTTGGAATTGCTTCCCATCGGAGAAAAACCGTGGTCAAGAGTTTCGAAACGATCGATGTCAAGGAAGTGGCGCAACGGAACTTGAATTTGAACTACGATCCGATCAATGGATATCTCGGGACGAACGTCAAGGACGGTACGACGATGCTCTCGGTCAGCGAATATGACCGGATACTCTTCATCCGCAAGGACGGATCCTACATGGTCATCGATGCTCCCCAGAAGGAGTTCGTTGGGAAAGGAATGCTGTACTGCGGATTCGCCGACAAAGAGGAGCTGGAGAAGATCGTATTTACCGTTTTGTACAGGGAGAAGCAGACGAAATTCCTGTTCCTCAAGAGATGCAAGATCACGTCGTTCCAATTGAAAAAGCTTTATATGTTGCTTCCCGATGACACCCACTACCATCTCTTGAAACTTTCCACCCTCCCCAACGCAGAATTGCGTGTGGTGTACAAACCAAAACCGGGGATGCGGATTAAGGAAGAGGCATTCTACTTCGGCGATTATGCGGTTCGTGGCGCGAAAGCCGGCGGTTTCCGGCTTACCGTCAAAGAGATTGAATCGCTGAAACTCCGGGCGGTGAAAGAAGTGGTTACGACCGAAAATCAGGAGCCGACGTTGTTCGACGGTGCGGAAGACAAGGAGAAAAACGATGAGTGACATAATATCCCGGATCCTCTATGAGGATAACCACCTGATCGTCATCAACAAGCGTTGCGGCGAACTGGTGCAGGGGGACGAGACCGGGGATCGGACGCTTGCCGACGAGGTGAGGGCGTACCTGAAAGAAGCCTACCATAAAGAAGGGAATGTTTATCTTGGTATTCCTCATCGATTGGACAGGCCGACGAGCGGCATCGTCATCTATACCAAGACCGAGAAAGCCCTCATCCGGATGAACGAAGAGTTCAAGGGAAGCGGAGTGAAAAAGACCTATTGGGCCATCGTCGACAAAGAGCCGGAGAAACAGGAAGCCACGCTTGTCCACTACATCGTACGTGATCCCCGCACCAACAAGAGTATTGCGTTGCCGGTGGAAAGAAAAGGTGCAAAAATCGCCAAACTGGATTATCGGATGATTGCCAGAGGGGACCGCTATTTTCTACTGGAAGTACATCTCCACACAGGACGGCATCACCAGATCAGAGCGCAACTCGCCGCCATCGGACTTCATGTCAAAGGGGACTTGAAGTATGGAGCCGCCCGGAGCAATCCCGACGGTGGAATTTGTCTGCATGCCCGCTCCGTTACGTTTCTCCATCCGGTACGGAAGGACGAAATCTCTCTCGTCGCCGATCCTCCTCATGACAACTTATGGGATGCGTTGATGGAAGCACAAAACAAGGATGGAAGTCCGTCCTGAAGTTTTCCCGAAGCGAGAGCTACGGGCTCATGGTATCTTCCTGCATTTGTTTTGACCTCTGATCTTGGATATGCGAAAGAGAACGATTCGTTCGGGCGTACCGTCCGAATGTTGCTTCAGGGACACGCCATCGACTGCGCGGGATCGGAAAAGAAGAGGTTGCGGAACCAAAAACACCGTCTTCCTCTCGATGGAGGGGAAGACGGAAAATATTGGTTTTGCATCTCGCAATCTAACGGATGAACCGAAGGTCCGGCGTAAAGTCCCCGTCGAGCGGATACACCGGGCGCTTCATTTTCCTGTAGGGGAGCCGTGAGAAGAGTTCATCGGATGATCCTGTGGTCAATACCATCATTGAATGGCGTGCAATCGCCCTGATTTCCGGTTCCAAGTAGCCGAGTTTCACGATGATCACCTTGCATGCCTCCGGTTTCACGCCGAGTGCACGCATCATCGCTGGATCGTAGCATCCCACATGCTTGTTGGTCACCACGACGTCGATCCCGTCGATATCGAGCAAGGCGAGATCGGAACCGTTAGCTTGGGGCCATGCCTTGACGAATGCTTTCACTTTTGCATTGATGGGAATCGGAGAACTTTTTACTTGGTCGAATTTCGCACCCAGATTTGATCGTACCATACTGCCGATACCCGCTTCTTTTGAGAGCGCACATATTTTTGGATCGTAGAAACCTTGATAACACAGTTGCGGTTCAAGGTGGCAGAGTCT
>JBAXYP010000083.1:0-6955 GCA_041670725.1 Sphaerochaetaceae bacterium | reverse complement strand
TGCGTCAACAGGTCTCCGACTCGTACAATACGATGATGACGAGTGCCACCTTGACGACGGCTATCGCGTTCGCCGACGGCACCTTCGGCATGGGACGTTCCGCTTCAGACATATTCCTGTTGGTCAAACCGGAAGGGGAACTCAAACACAGTCAGATTTCCGTTGCCAGGAGCATGGACAGTTCCCCTCAGCTCATACCGAAATACCTCGGTTCGGGGTTGTTCACCAATATCACGCCTTACCAGAAGAACAGCATCGTCGTCTATGGAGGCGGGGAAAGCACGTATGCGGCCACCACCGCCTTCATGTTCCAGTTCACGCCCGGTAGCAGGCAAGCCTATGTTGCAAAAATAGATCTTCCTCCGACATTCACCATTACGGGAGTGATCAAGCATGCGGATGGATCGGTATATGAACAGTATTCCTCCCCAATCTACAAAGTGACGCGCGACGAGCACGGGAATGAAACACTTGAGGTTGATTCCGATTATTATCTTTTCACCGACCAAGTAGGACGGTTTGTCCTTGGATCGATACCGGCGGGTGACTATAGTTTCGATCTGCAGGTCGATGACAACACTTGGTATGCGGTGCGATTCACCATTCCTGAAATGAAGGACAAGAAACTCCGTGTCATTGAGTATGAGGACATCAATGACGGAGGGCCGTATGACGAGAACGGCTTCTCTGATTATGATCATACCATAACGCTGAAAACCAAAAAAATGGAGACGGAAGGTGCGTTGTACGCCATGCTGTTCCCCGAAACCGAATGATCGAGTTTTTTGTTCTGTGCGGATATCCTTGACATACCATGCAAAAAACAAGAGTATGAAAAGTGTTCGGTTTAAGGAAGCAGGCAAAATGCGAAGTGACATCATCGATGAAATTCTCAGCGTGGAAGATCGTGCGAGCCAGATTGTGAAGATCGCTCAGGACGAAGGGAGATCGCAAGTGCTCCAGGCCCAGACAAAAGCGAACCAGGATGTACACGATGCTGTCGCGAACCGACGCGCCGAGCATCTGCAGGAACTGGAGAAGGCGGAAGCTGACAGCGCCCTGCAGTTGGATAACTACCAAGCGTCGCTGGATGTATCGAGTACGATGGGGAACGAAGCAATCGAGGATGTGGCTGACAGGATCGTAAAGATGGTTTCCCAGACGAGATTGTTCGGGGAGCAGGTATAGCATGGATGCGGTTTCCCGTTACGGGTTCATCAATGCCAAACTCAGGGCGCGGATCGGTTTGATGCGGCAGTCGCATCTGACCGACGACATGCTGAAAGCAACCTCACTTGTTGATGCCGTTGCGTTGCTTCGCGAAACTGGTTATGCGGCAGTCGCGAAAGCATACGACGAGACCGGCGATCTTCAGGCCATGGAGTTCGTCCTGCTTGAGGGAGAGATCGCGGGGTATCAGGAAGTCGAGCGTTATTTGGATAACAAACCGGCGGCGTTCGTCAAGGAATTGCTCGGGAAAATCGAAGAGGACAATCTGAAAAACGCGATTCGCCTTTGGTACAGTTCCGTGGTACGCTTGCATTCCATCCGCTACCGTAGCGAATATCTGTATAAAGACAAGATCGTCAATGATGTCAATTGGGCCGGTATCGTCAATGCCACGGACTGGAAAGGCGTGGTGGAAAGTGTTAAGGGGACGCAGTATTACGGTGCGCTCTCAGGGTTCACGCAGGAGATGATCCAAAAGAACGGCCTGTTTGATTTGGAGACCGTAATTGACAGGGATTGGTATGATGCCTTGATGCAAAGCGTCACGTTGCTTTCTGCGGTTGACCAACAGGTGGCCCTGAAGGTGTTTTATGCGGATTTCGACTTGAAGAACCTCCTCAATCTTATTCGGTTCGGCTGGTATCATCAATTGGAGAAAGAACGGCTGCACACTACGTTGTTTCCGTGGGGAAGCTTGTACGGAAGCAAAGAGGTGGCGGCCTACATCGCCGCTCCCGTGGACAGCAGGGATCCGATGCCGATCGTGAAACGCTTTTATTTGAATCTTGTTCCTGAAATTCAGGATATCATCGGAAAAAACAAGGATGGCGCGCATTCCGAACAACTCATGGCGCAGGAGACGTTGCGTCTTGAGCAATACTTGCAGACGGAGCGTGGTGACGAATACCACCGCATCTTGTCGCAGGATCCGTTCTCCATCGGGATCGCGTTGTCGTATTTTTTCCTGTATCGCAGTATGAATTCGTTGATCAGGGCGATACTCAATGGGAAATATTATGGTTATTCTGACCAGCAAATCAGGGGGGAGGTAGGATGAATCTGTTCACCAGACCGATGAAACTGCTCACCGCCGTCGTACTTGAACAAAAAAGCGACGCCGTGGTCAAGGCATTGTTGGAAGAGGGGGTGATGGATTTTGTCCATATCGACAAACTTGATCCCAAGCAGATGGAAAAACTCAGTACCAGGCCCTCCTCAATCAACAGAAATGCCCTGGAGGATATGCGGCATCGTATCGAAGCGATGCTTCGCCAAGGGCAACTTGGCCTTCCGGCAAACACGCAGCTCAACGTGAAGGATCTCGAAAAGCCGGACTTGGATGCATACCGAAACATGCTTGACGATATCACCAAGCAATTGGCGACGTTGAAGGAAGAACAACGCAATTCCAATCAAATTCTTCTCGGCTTGGGAGAGATGAAGCGGTATATTCAGGAAGAGAAGTATACCTATCTTGACCTTCGCGTCGGTCGCCCGACCCATGGCGCGATGGCCGATCTTGCCGAAAAACTTTCTACCTACGGTGCCGTCGTAACGGCATCGGCGGAAAATGCGGATAATTGGGTTTCCCTGACGTTGCGTCGGGATGCGTCTCAGGTCACTCCGCTTATGGACAAGTTCGGATGGACGGAGACGAGCAATCCCGAGCTTCAGAAGACGGCATTGGTAGATGTCAGTTCTGAGATCGACAGGATGATGGAGGAAGCCGACAAGGCGCGCAAGGGGATCGAAGCACAGGTCAATGCCATCATCAAGAAAGAACAACCGGATCTTGACAAGGCTTGGTGCAATCTCCGCCTGAACGAATTGTGCGATCAGATTCGATCGTATTTTTCCTATACGAGGAATACGACGCTTTTCTCTGGGTGGGTTCCAGCCGATAAGAGCGATGAGGTTTCCAAAGCGATTTATTCATCCAGTGACGGACAGTGTGTCATCGAATGGACCAAAGCGGACGTTATGCCCCGTAGCGAAGTACCGGTAGCGGTGACGTCCCCGAGGGCGATGCTGCCATTTGCGAAGATGGTCAGTAACTATGGCACGCCGGAATACGGTTCAGTCAACCCGACTCCGTTCGTCATGGTGGCGTATCTGGCAATGTTTGCCTTGATGTTCGCCGATGTAGGACAGGGGTTCGTACTGTTGGTGTTCGGACTCTTGATGATGCTTTCCTACAAAAAGAATCCGATGAAAAAGGACGGGTTGATTAGTCGGAATATTTCCGAATTGCTTGTGTATCTCGGAGGTGCGTCGATCATCGGCGGCGCATTGTTCGGATCTTATTTTGGTTTTACTTGGTTGCCTGCGTTGTGGTTCAACTATGATGCCGCGGTCAACGGACAACCGACCGGATCTTCCATTTCCGATGTATACGGCATTTTGGGACTGACGATCAAGTTCGGTATTATTGTCATCTATTCCGGCTTGTTGATTAACTGGACCAACTTGGCTCGGAAGAAAGCGTGGTTGAAACTATGTCTGGATAAGAACGGAATCGTCGGCGGCGTATTATTTGGTACAGGCCTGTACTTAGCGTACGGTTTCGCCGGGAACAATTACAAAAGTTTTCCATCCACTCCGTGGGCAGGTCCTGTAATCACTATATGTTTGATTTTGATTTTTGTCCGTGGATTTTTAGAATATGCCCTGGCCGTAAAGGAAGGCGGCGCGAAAAAAGGCGCCGGCCAAGTGATTTTGGAGTCCGTGATGGCATGGTTGGTTGATGTTCTCGAAATTTTCTGCGGGTACATGTCCAACACGCTGTCATTTATGCGTGTGGCGGGTCTTGGCATCGCGCACGTTTGTCTGATGACCAGTTTCCTGCAACTTGCGAGAATGGCTGGTGGGGCTGGAGGGATTGTCGTCTATCTGTTGGGCAATCTTCTCGTTATCGCGTTGGAAGGGTTGAGCGCCGGCATTCAGTCGCTCAGGCTCAACTATTATGAATTCTTCAGTAGGTATTTCACCGGCAAGGGAATTGCTTACGAACCTGTTGGTTTGCATGGTTCCCTTGGTGGAAAATAAGAGTGCTATTTTTACAGGAGGGTCGAAATGACCAATTGTGCGTTGAGAAACAAAATCAGGAAAGTGACCGGAGCTTCCATCTTCATGCTCTTGACCTCGGGCGCGTTGTTTGCTGAGGGAACACAAAGTACGGGTGGATACAACTTGGCGTTCGTCTGCTTAGCTGCCGCCATTGCCTTTGGTATTGGCGCGCTTGCTGCTGGCATGGCAATCGGAAAAGTTGGTTCCGCCGCCATGGGAGCTATCAGCGAGCGGCCTGAGATCGCAAGCCAGGCGTTGATCTTCATCGCTCTTGCCGAAGGTTTGGTCGTGTTTGGGTTCATCACCGCGCTGATGATTCTGGCAAAGATCTGATCGATGCAGTATTTCGTCATCGGCGATCAGGATACCGTGCTTGGATTCTCCTTGGTGGGAGTGTTCGGCATGCAGGCGACCAATCCTGACGAAGCCAAGGCGGCTTGGTCAAAAGCCTTGGCGGACAAGGAAAACGGAATCATCATCATCACGGAGGACGTGGCTGATATGATTCGCGCAACTGTCGACCGGTATTTGTTCGCTGAGTCGTTTCCACTCGTGGTGGAGATACCCGCCGCCAGGGGTGATGGAAAGCAACGGGATTTGCGTGCGCTGGTCAACCAAGCGATTGGCGTTTCGCTGTAGGAAGGGTGGTCATGGAAAAAGCTGACAATCTGCTTCTTGACGGTATTATTGCCGAGGCGCAGAAAAAAGCGGATGCGGTTCGTAGCCAAACGGCGCAGCAAATAGTTGCTATTCAGGCAGAAGCTGCGAAGAAGCAGGAGCAGTTGCTTGCCGACGAAGACGCCGACGCAACGTCCAAGCTGAAGCAGGTGCAACTCCGCCTTGAGGCCAACATGGTCTCCGCAAAACGGCGAAGCGCACTGAAGCGGATTGATGACAACTACCAGGAAGTCATGGCGAGGGTGGAAAAGAAGTTTTCTGCATTCGCCCGCAGCGAAGCGTTCAAGCCCTATCTTGCGCAGTGGATTGCTGAGGCGGCAGTTGGTTTGGATCTGAAGGAGGCGAAAGTCGCCTTCAGTCCGTTGTGCCCGGTGGATCAAAAACTCCTTGATCAGGCGATGGTTTTGGTGAAGAAATTTACTGGTTCTGAGGTGCATCTGGTGCTGGATGAGCGGTCGATCAGAGAAATCGGCGTCGTACTTTCCAGTCTGGACGACAAAGTATCATATAACAACCAGGTCGATATCCGGCTCCGCAGATTCGACAGGGACATCAGGACATTGGTGCAGGAACATACATGGAAGGCAGAATAGTAGGCAAAGTCAAACGGGTCAATGGCCCTGTCATCACGATGAAGGATGTAACCGACGCGCAGATGATGGAGATGGTCCGTATTGGCGAACAACAATTGGTTGGCGAGGTCGTCAAACTGAACGATGATATGGCGACGGTGCAGGTGTACGAGGATGCCACCGGGGTTTGCCCGGGTGACAACGTCTACGGAAATGGCGCAAGTCTTTCCGCGGAACTCGGACCCGGTTTGATCGGAACCATCTATGATGGCATCCAGCGTCCGCTTGAACGGTTGATGGAAGCGAGCGGGGCGTTTATCGGCAAAGGCCTGACGTTCCCCGCCATCGATCATGAGAAGAAATGGCATTTCGTTCCGACCGTAAAAATCGGCGATGCGCTTGCGGGAGGCATGATCGTTGGTTCCGTACAGGAGACTGAACGAGTCGACCATAAGATCATGGTACCGCCCGAGACGGCGGAAGGGACAGTGGTCAAGATTGTGGACGAAGGGGATTACACCGTCACCGAGACGATATGCGTTATCGCGCTTGCCAACGGAATGGAACAGAACATTACGATGAGCCATAAATGGCCGATCAGAATTCCCCGTCCGGTCAAGGAACGACTTCGGTTGAAGCGGCCGTTGATTACAGGTTTGAGGGTTATCGATACGCTCTTTCCGCTTGCCAAAGGCGGTACGGTTGCTATTCCCGGAGGTTTCGGAACCGGCAAAACGATGACGCAGCATTCCATCGCACAGTGGTGTGATGCTGATATCATCGTGTACGTCGGATGCGGCGAACGAGGAAACGAGATGACCGACGTATTGAGGGAATTTCCTCAACTCGTTGATCCGAAAACCGGGCGGTCGTTGATGGAACGAACCATTTTGATCGCCAATACTTCCAACATGCCGGTGTCCGCTCGTGAGGCGTCCATCTATACTGGCGTCACAATGGCCGAGTACTACCGTGACATGGGTTATCAGGTGGCCATCATGGCCGACTCAACCAGCCGATGGGCGGAAGCGCTCCGTGAGTTGTCTGGACGTATGGAGGAAATGCCCGCTGAGGAAGGATTCCCTGCGTATCTGCCTACTCGTATCGCCCAGTTCTACGAACGGGCAGGGTACATGAAGGCACTTTGCGGCGAAGAGGGATCCGTGTCGATCATTGGTGCCGTCTCTCCGCCGGGAGGCGATTTTTCCGAACCCGTTACGCAGCATACCAAACGATTCGTTCGTTGTTTCTGGGGCTTGGATCGTGCGCTCGCCTCCGCTCGTCACTACCCGGCCATCAGCTGGCTGGACAGTTACAGCGAATACTTGCCCGATGTGAAAGATTGGTGGGACGCTCATTCCGACGGTCAGTGGTCGAAGAACCGGCAACAGATCATGGATCTTCTGCAG
>JBAXYP010000082.1:0-7037 GCA_041670725.1 Sphaerochaetaceae bacterium | reverse complement strand
CTCTCGCGGTTTTACGATCCCTACGGGCTTATCGTCGACGCGCTGACCGAGGAATACCGGATCGGTACGCTCGTACCCGATTCGGCCAGCGGACATCTGCGGCGGACGGAAGGCTCCTGTGCTTTCTGCAAAAATGCTGCATGGCATTTCCCTGAGGGGTGTCCTTACGGTAAATGCTGATCCGAGGCGCATGCGAGTCCGGGCGTTTTTTTGGGAAAACCGGAATGGGGAGTGATTCCGTATTTGCGAGGGGGAACGTACGCATCGGCGTGTAGTCCTTGAAAGACGCGCGATTTGTTTTTTGATGGGTGTGTGCCGTATTGCCACCGATATGCAAATTATGTAAGATCCGAATCTTATTGAAGGAGGGACAGCCATGGATCTTGTCGTTACGGATGGCAATGACCAGTGATTCGTTCGTTTGTGCCGCGAGCTGGATGATTATCTCAATACCGTTCTCTGCCCCGAGAAACAAAAGGAACAATACGCCCGATACAATACGTTGGAAGACATCCATGACGTTGTTCTGCTTCTTGTGCACGGCGATGCGGTCGCTTGCGGCGGTTTCAAGGAATACGGACCCGGCGTAGCGGAGATAAAACGGGTGTTTACGAACGCCGCACACCGACACTGTGGGTACGGGACAATCATTCTGCAGGCTCTTGAGAAACAGGCGGGGAGCAAGGGGTACAAGCGGCTGGTATTGGAAACAGGCGTTTCGCTTGAGGCAGCCCAAAAACTGTATCGGAATGTCGGGTTTCAGGTAATCCCCAACTATGGGCAGTATCTCAATATGCGGGGATCGGTATGTATGGAAAAGCTTCTTGTTCGCTGAAACGTCTTCGCGCCGATATCACGACGGTCGCGCTTCGTCGCGGAACCCTGTTATAGGGATGCCGATGGTCACAGCTTCTCCCCCCGTTTCGGAAAGAGGGAGAGGAGCGTACCGTTTTTACGTGATCGAAGCCGCGTAGATGTTCTTGATCGAAGAGGCCAACGTGGCGTTGAACTCGGCGTCGCTTTGCTGCGCTTTCAGTCCTTCGGACAGGGCGCGGGAAAAACTCGCGATCAAGCCGTGGTTTTGCGCAAGCAGTTCGTCGGCTTCTTCGCGGCCGTAACCGCCGGATAACGCGACGACGCGCACCATATGAGGATCCCGCATCACGTCAGCGTAGAAGTCGGTGGTCGTCGGAATGGAGATTTTGAGCATGATCCTGTCGTTTTTGTCGAGTTTCTGCAACTGGGCGACGATTTCCGCTTTCAGGATGTTCTCCGATTCCGCTTTGTCGGGGCTGTGGATATCCACTTCCGGTTCAATGATCGGCACAAGACCAAAGGCGATGATCTGCTTTGCGATGGCAAACTGCTGGTCGACGACCGCCTTGATCCCCTTGGGATTCGCTTCCTTGATCACCGAGCGCATCTTCGTTCCGAAGATCGAGTGTTGCGTCGCACTTCGAAGCAGGTCGTCGAGCTTTGGCATGGGGTTCATCAATTGCACCCCGTTTGCAAGCGGGGCGAGGCCTTTGTCCACCTTGAGGAACGGAATGATGTTTTTCGTCTTCCACAGGTAGTCCGCGGTGGGTTTGCCGTCGATCGTCCTGTCCATGGTATTTTCAAAAAGAATCGCGCCAAGGATATATGCGGACGAGAACGCCGGACTCTTGATGATCCGCGTACGCATCTCGTGGACGAGATCGAACATCTCTTGGTCGGAAGCGTATGCGTCTTTTCCTATGCCATACAGCGCAAGGGCTTTCGGAGTGCTCCCTCCGCTTTGATCCAGTGCCGCGATAAACCCGTTTCCGGACCGCATCCGGTCGTATTGCGTCATGTCCATCAGATCCTCCTCGCCATCATGTACGAAAGAGTTGTCGCCTTTCGCCTTCTTCCATGATGGCTCTCTTTCCAATATCGTGCATTTTTAGGGAAAAAGCTACACCGGGGGCGGAGGAGAAAAAGGCGCCGCGAGAGACTCGCGACGCCCGTAAAGAGGAATACGTTCCCGTTTACCGCATGGCGAGTCTGGGAAGGAACATGCTGATGCTGGGGATATAGGAGATCAGAAGAAGCGCGACGATCATGCAGAAGTAAAACGGCAGGGTCGCCTTGACCACTTTTTCCATCGGCGTCCTGCCGACGGCCGAACCGATGAAAAGAACCGTTCCCACCGGAGGGGTCAAGAGGCCGATGCCGCAGTTCAGGATCATCATGATTCCGAACTGAATGGGATCAAGTCCGCAGATTTTTGTGGCGATCGGCAGGAGGATCGGGGTGGCGATCAAAATGATCGGCGCCATGTCCATGATGCAGCCGAGTACCAGCAGGATCAGATTAAGCAACAGAATCAGTACGTATCTGTTGGACGAGACCATGACGATCGCCTTCGCCGCAAGATCGGGAATGTGCAGCATGGTAAGGCAATTTCCGAAAACGGCGGAAGTGGAAATCAAAATCAGAACGATGGAAAGCGTATTGACGCATTCCTCCAGCGCTTTCCAGACTCCCTTCCAATTCAGACCTTTGTAGATGACCATCGAAACGAACAGGGAATAAAGAACGGCTATGGCCGCGGATTCGGTGGCGGTGAATACTCCGAAGACGACGCCGACCACTACGATGATGACGGCCGCCAAAGCCCAGATGGAATCCAGCAACTGTTTGAAGAAGTACTTGATGCTGAACGGTTTCCCCTTGGGATAATGTCGTTTCACCGAAATGATGTACGAGCCGATCATCAGGGAAATGGCGAGGAGCGCTCCAGGAAGATAGCCGGCGAGGAACAGGCTCCCGACCGAGATGCCTCCCGCCGTGGTCGCATAGATGACCATGTTGTGGCTGGGAGGGACGAGCAATCCTTCGCAGGAAGAGGTGATGGTTACGGCGGTGGAAAAGTCCGCGTCATAGCCTTGGTCGACCATCATCGGGATGAGAATGGTCCCAAGGGACGCAGTGTCCGCCGCTGCGGAACCGGAGATGCCTCCGAAGAAATAGGAAGCGACGATGTTCACTTGGGCCAGTCCTCCGCGCATCCAGCCGACGCAGGCGTTGGCTAGTGCAATCAACTTCTCGGAAATGCCGCCGGAACCCATCAAGACACCCATCGTGATGAAAAACGGAACTGCCATCAGGGAGAAGGAACTGATGCCTTTGACCATCAGACGGCATACGTCGCTGAGATTCTGTCCCATGGAGACCATACACAGGACGGAGGAAAGTCCGACCGCGTAGGCGATGGGAAAACGCATGAAGACCATGACGAAAAAACTGATGAGTAATACGGCGATAGCCACAGAATTCACTACCATGATTATTTCTTCTCCTCTGCTGTCTGTTCTTCGGGTACGAAGAAGGATTTGATATGGTTGTACATCGCTTCGATTTCAAAGACGATCATGGCGATACCGGCCAGCGGTACGGGAACATACATCCAAAACTTGCTCAGCCACGGCATGGAAACGTAAAAACCACGTCCCCCGATCGTCCTGGCGTATTTCCAACCGACGATGAGCATCACGAGACCGAGGATGCAGACGCCGACGTCGGCGATCAGATCAAGGACGGTCAACGCTTTTTTCGGCAGATATTTGTCGAACGCCGTCATCCTGATGTGGGCATGCCGACGAATGGCGAGGGCTGCGGAAATAACCGCCATATACGACATGCAGGTGAGCACCACTTCCTCCGACCACGCGGGGTCTTTCAGAAAGAATACGTACTTGTGCAGCATTCGTCCCGCGACCGCATATGAGGTGATCAGGATGTCGACGATCAACAATACCTTGCAGATCACCAGAAAAATCCGATATGTCCAGTCATATACCGGTTTCACTTTGTCAAGTGTCTGAAAAACTTTTGGCATGAATTCGCTCCTTCGCGCAATACAGAGTCCCCTCACGAAAAAAGACGGTCCCGAACAGTTCCTTGTTTCCAGTGGAAACCGGATTCAGTGCGGCACCGCTTCCTTTCGATACAAGCGAAAGGGATGCAGCGCATCCCTTTTCGCCTTGTTCCTTATGAGATTTATTTGGCCAGATCTTTGATCTGCTGGTACAATGCGGCCTGGTCTTTGGTGTTCTCCTTAATGACATCGGCGCACGCGTTCTGCCATGGGCTCTTGTCGGGCACATCGATGACATGAGTTCCTCCGGTCTTCAGCTGATCAAGGACATCGTTTTCCGCTTTTTCGCTGATTTCCGCGTTGTACGCCTGGGCGAGCTTTCCGGCGTCGAGCAAAACCTGCTGCTGGGCGGCCGTGAGTTTGTTCCATGCATTGTCGCAGATGACGACCTGGATGGCTCCGAGCGTATGTCCGTCAAGAATCAGATACGGGGCGACTTCCTGGAATGCGTTGGACTTGTAGTTGGCGATCGGCTGCTCGGCACCGTCAACAACGCCGGTCTGCAGGGCGGAATACAGTTCTCCGAACGAAACGACCGTCGGTGACGCGCCAAGACCCTTGACCATGCCGGTCATGACCGGATCGTTGGAAACACGGAGCTTCATCCCTTTCAGGTCGTTGATGCCGGTGATCGGCTTTTTGGTGAAGAAATGGCGGAATCCTTCCTCTCCGAAGAAAAGGCCTCTCAGCGGAAGGCCGATCTCGTGCGGTTCGTTGAGGAAATCGGGGGCAAGATCGGAATTGGCGAACTTCCAATAATGGGCACGGTTGACGAAAGTGAACGGAACGGAAAGAAGTTTTGTCTTCTTCGTGCCATAGCTGTTCAACGCAAATGCGGAGATTCTGGAAATGTCGATGGACGTCGAGCCTCCGAGCATGGCGTCAAGCACATCGTTCTCCGAACCGAGCACGCCGGAAGCCTGGATGTCGATGGTGATCGAACCGCCGGAAAGTTTTTCGACCTGTTCCTTGAAGTACACGCCGGTTTTCCCCACGATGGTAGCCAGCGGGTTGACTTCCGCGTAGACCAATGTCACCTTCGGGTCTTTGGACACATCGTTGGATGCGGCCGGTGCGACGGACGGAGCTGGAGCCGGAGCCGGAGTTTCTTTGGAACCGTTTGCGAACCCATAGGTGAGCATCGCAAGCAACAGAACAAAAACAAGCACTGTTTTTTTCATTTTTCCCTCCCTGGAAGATGTAAGCATTTTTGCTTTTACATCATGTGTTTTGTTCATAGACAATGAACTGTAATCCCGAAAAATCCATCACGCAAGGGAAAGTGAAAAAATGTACAAACGATCCAAGAAAAGTGAAACGTCCGTTCATTCGCTTTGGATCCGTCGAATGAGCGCGAGATCCTCGTCGGTATACCCCGTGGGGGCGGATTGCATCGCCTTCTTGAATTTCGCCAACTCCGTCTCGTCCGGCCATGTGATGATGCAACCCGCTTCCTGCATTGCCGAAAGCGCCTCCGCTTCGGCCTGCTTCCATTGCTTCCGCTGGTACAACCCCGTCTCTTTCGCGCAGGCTTTCACGACATCGACGAAGGCGGGATCGACCTTTTGGATTTTTTGCTGGGCGGCGACGCTCATGACGAGCACTTCGGGAAGCCGGAGGTGTTCGTCGGCAAAGAAATAAGGAGCCACGTCGGTATGCCCCATGATGACGTAACTCGGCATGTTGTTCTCCGCTCCGTCCACGGTCATCATCCTTAGCGATGAATATACGTCGCTGTAGGGAAGCTGGACGGGGATGATGCCGATCTTACGCATGATGGAGGCGATCTGCTCGTTCTCCATGACGCGTATCGTCATTCCTTGCAGATCCTCAAGCCGTTTGACGGGTTTTCTCGTATAAAAACTTCTCGCTCCCGCATCGAACCAGCAAAGCCCGATGCCGTTGAACATCATAAATCCGGAAAGGAACATGTTGCCGATTCCCCCGTCGAGCACTCGCCACATATGGTCCGAATCCCGATACAGATAGGGCATCTGAAGCACGCCGATCTTCGAATCCACATTGGAAAGGGTTCCCAATGAAAATCGGGAAAAGTCGACGCCGCCGAATTGTATCTGCTCAAGCACGCTGTTCTCGCTTCCCAGTTCCCCATTGGAGAACACACTCACTTCTATGGCCCCTTCGGTACGCTCCTTGACGAGGCTTGCGAAATAGTGCGCCGCTTTGGTCGTCGGATAGTTTTCCGGTTGGTTGTCCGCGTAACGAAGTACGAGTTGCGGCTCTTTGTTCTCCTGCCCCTTGGTGCACCCGGCGAGAATGACCATGAAGATCAGGCAGCATCCTGCGATGATTCTCCTCATTTTGAATCCCCCTTCGCGGCGCAGGACTGCCGGTATTCCGTCGGAGTCATTCCGGTGTGCTTCTTGAATGCGCGGGTGAAATAGCTGGCGCTCTCGTATCCGACCATTTCCGCGATTTCATTGGCCGAACGGAGTGGGTCTTTCAGCAATTCTTTCGCAGCGTTGATTTTCAAGTCGGTGACGAACGAAACGAAATTGACGCCGGTGCATCGTTTGAACAGTACGGAGAGATAGGACGCGTTGATATTCAGGATGTCGCTTACTTTTTCAAGTGAAAGGTCGTAGCGCATATAGTTTTGCTTGAGATACTTCAGGACTTTTGCGATCAACTGGGAGGCGCGGTCGGACCCTTCCCCTTTCTCCATTTTGGAAGCTTCCTGTGCGAATCCTTCCAATTGCCGCTGTGCTTCCAATTGTCGGAGGGCACGGTCCGTCGCTTCGGTGACCGCATGCTCGTCAACCGGTTTGAGAATGTAGTCGATGATGCCGAGTTTCACCGCCTCGTGGGCGTACTCGAACAGACTGTAAGCGGTGACGAAGATGATTTTCGCGGAAGGACGCTGAAGAAGGATGTCTCTGGCGGCGTCGATGCCATTCAGTCCGGGCATCTCGATGTCCATCAAAATGACATCAGGATCCCACAAGGTTGCGACATCCACCGCTTTTTTGCCGTTCACCACGCACTGGATCGTCGCCTCGTTTCCGTAATGGTTGGAAATGGCGCGGCTGAGGACCCGTCGTTCAATAAATTCGTCATCAGCGATTAGGATTTTGATCATTCTTCATCTCCTTCCTTATGCATGGGATCGGAAGCG
>JBAXYP010000081.1:0-7075 GCA_041670725.1 Sphaerochaetaceae bacterium | reverse complement strand
CATCTTCCATATACTGCTGGGCTACCATCTTCGCCCTGAGAGGATCGCCGGGACAAAGTACCACCGGCGCATAATCCCCTTTTTCTCCCCGATTGTGCGCAGTCATCAGGAGGCTCCTTTCACATACGGTTTGCCATCCGAAGCAGGCGCATAGTTCTTTCCACTGAACAGCACCAAGGCGATCAGGGTGATCAGGTATGGGAAAATATTGAACACCTCGGTGGGAATCGACTTCAGGGACGGGAAGTTGGTGGCGATAACGGTAAATGCCTGGGCGGTACCGAACAGAAGCGACGCGCCGGTAACCCCGAGCGGCGTCCATCTACCGAACGAAACGGCCGCCAAAGCGATGAACCCTCGACCGTTGATCGTCGCGGAGGTATATTGAATCGTTTGCGTCAGGACGACGCATCCGCCGGCAAGTCCGCCGAGAAGTCCGCTGGTCAGAACGGCAATGTATCGGATTTTCCGTACGTTGATGCCCACGGATTCGGCGGCGGCCGGATGCTCGCCACATGCCCTGAGATGCATGCCAAACGGCAACTTGTACAGGATGAACCAGGAAAGGATCACAACGATGGTGGCTATGTAGACGGATGGATACACGCCCAGCGCATCGGTATGCATTCCCAGACGGAATTCTTTGGTACGATCCGCATTGAACAGAATCTGGCTGGCAAAAATGGTCACGCCGGTCGCAAGAAGGTTGATGCCGGTCCCGCTGATCGTCTGATCCGCGTTGAGATTGATGGCGGCCACCGCATGGATGATGGAAAACAGACAGCCGACCGCCGCACCGATCAGCAAAGCCAAGGCGACGGACAGATTGTTCGACATCCCGGAAGTTTCCAGCAAGGTTTGCGCCGCGGCAGTCGCGCAACCGCCGAGTCCCATCAGGCCTTCCAACGCGATGTTGACCACGCCGCTGCGCTCGCAGATCATGCCGCCGATGGCGGTGATCAAAATCGGCGCGACGATCATCAGGATTGTTGGTATGGATTGCAGGATTTGAATCATTTTGTGGTCACCTCCTTCGCCAGGCGCTTCTTTTCGATGCGCTCCTCAAGAAGTTTCAACCCCGTCCTCAAGGCTATGAAGACGACGATCAACCCCTGAATGATATAGGTGATCTCCTTGGGAATTTGCTTGGACTGCATCAACGCCTGCGCGTTCTTGAGCAGACCGAACAGATATCCCGCAACCAAAGTACCGCCGCCGGTACAGTTACCGACCAGTGCGACGGCGATGCCGTCAAATCCGTAATTGTCCATACCGGAGATGATCCGCCCGTATTTGAACGACCCCAACGCGACGATACCGCCTGCAAGTCCGGCGAAAGCCCCGGAAATCGCCATGGCCACGGCAATGCTCTTTACCACCGGAATTCCACTCGATCTGGCCGCATCCTTGTTGAATCCCGTTGCCCGCATGCCATAACCAAGCCGCGTTTTTTCCATAATGAACCAGAAGAGAATCACCGACGCGATCATGAAAAACCAGCCGTTGTTCAACAACGACCCGTTGGTCATCCGCTCAAAGAAACCATTGGAAAGCAACGCCGTTTTAGGGAAATTCGCCGTCTTGTACGTCGTCGCTCCGGGAAGCTGGAAACAGATGATCCGGGAAAGATACAGGGCGATATAGTTCAGCATGATGGTCGACACGACCTCGCTGACTTCGTATTTCGCCTTCATGACTCCGACCACGCCTCCCCAGATCGCTCCAACGAGAATGGCAAGAACAATACAAAGCACCCAGTGAAGCACCGGTATCTGGGGACCGAGCAAAGCGAAAACCTGAGCAATCGTCATGCCCATGATGTACTGGCCTTCGCCTCCGATGTTGAACAAGCCTACCCGTTCGGCAAATCCCATCGAAAGTCCGCAGAGAATATACGGGACCGAGTAGTTGATCGTCTCAAACACGTACCGGACGTTCATCTTCCCATTGTCCATGTTGTATCCGGTCAGCGCCTGCCAGATCGCCTTGTACATATTGGCTGGTTTCCGTCCGACCAAAGCGACAAGAATCGTTCCCACGAGGAAACCGAGAAGAACGACCAGCAAAGAGACGAATCCGTCGGATTCAAGCAATTTTTTGCCAAGTCCTACTTTCGGAGCCTTCTGTTCATTGACATCCGCCATCACGCGCCCTCCTTCTTGGAACCAGCCATCATCAAGCCGATCTCCCGTTCGGTGACCTCACCGGATTTGTACGTGCCGACGATGGTGCCTTTGCTGATGGTGGCGATGCGGTCGCACAGATTCATAATCTCATCCAGTTCGAAAGAAACCAGAAGGATGGCCCGTCCTTTGTCCCGTTCGTCCAAAATACGGCGTCGAATATACTCGATGGCACCTACATCCAGACCGCGGGTCGGTTGCGCTACGAGCAGTACTTTCGGCGAAAGACTGATCTCTCTGGCTACGATCACCTTCTGCTGGTTGCCTCCGGAGAGACTACCTGCCGTCGTTGCGGCTCCCTCGCCGCACCGGATGTCGAACTCCTTTATCAACCGATCGGCGTTTTTCCTCATCAGGGAAAAATCCAAAATACCATGCTTGCTGGAAAGGGGGGGAAGATAATAGTTCTTCACCGCACAGTTTTCGCTGATGGAAAATTCACTGATTAGCCCGTGTTTCTGCCGATCCTCCGGAATATGTCCCATACCGGCCTCGATCCGCTGCCGGATCTCCTGATGGGTGATATCCTTTCCGTCCAGCATGATGGCCCCGCTCTGGACGGGTAACAAGCCGGTCAGCCCGTACAACAGTTCGCTCTGCCCGTTGCCATCCACACCGGCAATACCGAGGATCTCCCCCTCATGTACATCAAAGGAAAGATCGTGTACCTTCGGATTGCCAAGCGCATCATTAATTTGCACGTCCTTGACGGAAAGCATCACTTTACCCAAGTGGCAAGGCGCCTTGTCAAGCTCGAACTTTACCGCACGGCCGACCATCATTTCCGCCAGATCCTGCTCCGATACGTCGGCCACGTCCACCGTGCCGACCACCTTCCCTCGTCTCAAGACGGTACATCGATCCCCCACCGCCTTGATTTCCTTGAGTTTATGGGTAATGAGGACGATCGTCTTTCCTTCTTTCTTCAAACGACGGATAATCTCCATCAACTCGTCAATTTCCTGAGGGGTGAGAACGGCGGTCGGTTCGTCGAAAATGATGATGTTGGCATCCCGATACAACACTTTGAGAATCTCGACACGCTGCTGCATGCCGACGGTGATGTCCTCGATCAACGCCTTGGGATCGACCCGGAGCCCGTACAGCGCAGAGAGTTTGGCGACCTTTTTCTCCGCGCTGGGCAGATCAAGCATTCCATGCCTGGTGGGCTCCATACCGAGCACGATGTTCTCCGTGACGGTATAATTCTGTACCAGCTTGAAATGCTGATGCACCATCCCAATGCCCAAATCGGTCGCCACATTCGGATTCTTGATGTGTTCTTCATTTCCATGAATCTTGATGGTTCCGCTGTCCGCGCTGTATGCACCGAACAATATGGACATCAGCGTCGATTTTCCCGCCCCGTTTTCTCCGAGGAGCGCCAGAATCTCGCCTTCCTTCACGTTCAACGTCACGTTGTCGTTGGCGATGATACCAGGGAACGTCTTGGTTATCCCCTGCATCTCAATAGCGTACTGCCCTGCCAAGTTGAGCTCCTTTCTCTTCTACTTTGGACACGCACGCATGCCCAAGATAGGAGAGCGGCATGCAAACGCATGCCGTTCCCGTTCTCATGATACGAAATCAGTCGTCTTTGGCTGCAAGGCCGGCAGGAACCGCACCAGCGGCCAGAGCGTCCTTGTAGGTGCCATAGATCTTGATTTTCCCGCTGATGATGTCGGCTTTGGAAGCATCGACTTCCTTCTGCACTGCGGCGGAAAGCTCGGGGTTGGCCTTCGAATAGTCAACGCCGTCTTCCTTCATGCCCATGGTAACCACACCACCCTTGAAGGTGTTGCCGGCGACATCTTCGAGCGCCATCTTGGTGGCGTTCTCGACTCTCTTGACCATGGAAGTCAGAACCGCGGACTTCTTTCCTTCGTAGATGCCGTCCTCGTACTGGTCGGAATCGACGCCGATGGCCCATACGTTCTTGCCAGCCATACGGTACTCTTTCGCCTGTGCGATGGTCCCGTTACCGGTACCGCCAGCCGCGGAGAAGATGCAGTACACACCATTGTCATACCAGTTCTTCGCTTGGGCTTTGGCAAGTTCCGGTTTGCCCCAGTCGTTGGCGTAGTAGTCAACCACGGTAGCGTTGGGGAATACGGAACGAATGCCCTGAATATACCCCATTTCGAACTTGGTGATCGTCGCACCCGGCACTCCACCGATAAATCCGAACTTCGGATCGGCGATGCTGTCGGCTTTCGCCTGCAACGCGGCGACCTTCCCGACGAGGTAAGAGCCTTCCTCTTCCTTGAAAATAAACTGCAGAATGTTGTCACCGGTCAGCCAATTGACATCAATGATGACGAAATCCTGCTTCGGGTTTTTGTTGGCGACTTCCTGAAGGGCATCGGCGAATGTGAAGCCCGTGGCACAGATCAGGCTGTAGCCTTCGTCGGCCGCCTGCTGCAGGTTCGGGATGTACATGTCCTGGGACGCGGCAGTGACGACATCGTAGTACTTGCCTCTTCCCGCAGGATTGGCGACGGTATCACCGTAGAACGCGACGATGCCTCTCCACGCAGCGGCGTTGAAGCTCTTGTCATCAATACCGGTGGCATCCGTCATCAACCTGATGGTCGGCTTGTCGCTGCCCGTCGTTTTCGCCGGCGCGGCGCTTTCTTGGGCGCCCTGCGCAAACAGCGCGACGGTCATGACCAGAACCAATAAAACCGTAGTGATTTTTTTCATTCAAGATTCCTCCATTCTTAGAATCAAGCCAGTACTGTATTTTAGCACACAAACCAATTCTGCACACACCTAAAATCAAAAAAGGATTCATCTCTGCAAAACTTTCCCAAAATTCACAAAGCGGCGGACGATATCTCATATTTTTTGTTCCAAATGGGACATTTTATCTTGCATTGCATTCCCATTTTCCTTTATTCTTCAAGAGGAGTATGACCATGGAAGCGGAACTGATACGAAAGGCATTGGATGAAAACGAACTCTTGAAATCCTGCGGCATCAACGTCCAGGAGACAGTCGCCATCAGTTTGTCACGCGGACGGACCATCACGGATTGGTATGCGGGAAAGCCTCAGGTAGGGCTTGTAGCGAAAGGGACCCTTTCCGTTTTCTCTCGTTCGGAGGACGGGCACGAGGTGCTTCTGAATATCCAGCGACAAGGCGATATCTTCGGAATCAGCAACCTGTTCCTTGAAAATTCGCTGGAGACGACATTACGCGGCAAGACAAACTCGACATTGATCTTCATCAGCAAGGAGACGCTCAGATGCCATCTTCTTTCCGACATGAACGCGATGCAGGCATACGCCCGGTTTTGCAACGAAAAAATCCAGTTCCTGCTGGGCAGACTGGAAGCGCTTACCCCGCGCTCGGCGCGAAGCCGTCTCATCGCCCACATTTTGGCGACGAGCGACGGAGGGACGGTTTCTATCCCGAACAAGGACGCCCTCGCAAAGAGCCTCGGCATCGGAAGGTCCTCCCTGTATCGGGAACTGGAGAATCTGGAGAACTTGCGTTTAATTACCACGATGACCACAAAGAGTTACGCAATCGACAGTGTAAAACTGCAGAACGCGCTCGGTGATCTCACGTAAAAGGCATAGAGAAGGAGTATGATATGAAGAAATTTGGTATCGTCGCACTCGTGTTGCTCGCCTTGATCCTGCCGGTCTTCGGCAATGGGACAAGAGAGGAAGGAATCGCCTATTCCACCGAAACGCCGGTGAAGGTTCTTGCCTTGAAAGGACCTACGTCAATGGGCATGGTCGGACTGATGGAAAAAAGCGGACAAGGTCCGGTGGAGTACAATGACTATACGTTCACCCTCGCCGGAGCGGTGGACGAAGTGACGCCGAAAATCGTCAAGGGCGAAGTGGACATCGCCGCCCTTCCCGCCAATCTGGCCAGCGTACTGTACAACAACACCAAGGGCAAAATGAAGGTCATTGCCGTCAACACGCTCGGCGTAATCTACATCGTTGAGGCGGGAAACACGATTCATTCCGTTGCGGATCTGAAAGGAAAGACCATCTTCGCCAGCGGCAAGGGAGCCACCCCGGAATACGGACTGAACTACGTGCTCAGGGCGAACGGTCTGGAACCGGGCAAGGACGTGAACATCGAATGGAAAAGCGAACATGAGGAATGCGTCGCCGCAATCTCGACGACGGAAAACGGCATCGCCATGTTGCCCCAGCCGTTTGTCACGACGGCAATGATGAAAAACCCGAAGATCCGCATCGCTCTCGATCTGACCAAGGAATGGGAAGCGAAAAGCAAAGGGTCTTCCATGATCACCGGCGTTGTCGTGGCAAGGACCGATTTCATTCAGAACCATAAAGCGGCTTTGGACAAATTCCTCAGCCAGTACGCTGATTCGGTGGCATTCGTCAACAGCGACAACGACGCCGCCGCAAAGTTGATCGGTTCCTACAACATCTTCCCCGAGGCGGTGGCGAAGAAAGCCCTTCCCTACTGCAACATCGTCTGTATCACGGGAACCGAGATGCAGGAAAAACTGTCTGGGTATCTCACCGAATTGTACAAGCAGAATCCCAAGGCGGTAGGCGGTGCGCTTCCTGATGACGCGTTCTACTACAAGAAATAGCAAATCGTCCAGAACGACGCTGATCCGCATCGGATCGGTGGCGTTCTGGCTCATTGTTTGGGAAGTTGCGGCCCGCGCCATCGGGGAAGAAATCATTCTCGTCTCCCCGGTGAAGGTGGTCGTCAACCTTTCCCATATGATCGTAACCGCCTCCTTCTGGAAAGCCGTATGGTTTTCGTTTATCCGCATCGCCGGAGGGTTTTTTCTCGCCACGCTGGTAGGGACGGTCCTCGCCGCCGCTTCCTATGTGGCATCGCCGGTCCGGATACTTCTCTCCCCGCTGGTCAGGACGATCAAGGCAATT
>JBAXYP010000080.1:0-7235 GCA_041670725.1 Sphaerochaetaceae bacterium | reverse complement strand
TCTCTCTACCGATCCCGTTTTCGTCCTCGAATTGACTCGGGGTGCGCCTCCTCGGCGCGCCCGCCCTTCCTGTTCTCTCTTCCCTCTTCCCCTCTCGCTCCACTCTCAAAAAACCACGGCATCGCCGTTTTCATCGCTCGGTCTTGCTGACCGAACAGGTGACGACTATACACGCTTCTCCATTTCTTGTCTATAGGGAATTTTTATTTTTTTCCATTTTCTCCCTTTTTTCGAAAAAACGCTTCCGAGTATATCAAAACATCCATTTCAGCCATGCCAAAGCAAATTACAAGCCATCTCGGTATTAAGGAAGTATGAAGATATTCTCCTATATCAACCGACCGTTTCCCGATGCGGTGGAAATCCAATATCGCAAAGGACAAAAGCCTCTCACGTTCATCGGCGCGAGGGAATCCGTCAACAAAACCCTTCGATCCATTCTCCGTGGTATTCTCGGGTATACCCCTACAGGCCTGGTGCAGGCACCGCGATGCAACAATCTCCATCCGTTGATCTTCGCCATAGCGCTTTCGCTCGAAACATCCGACTTCACCATGGATTTTCCCAACGCGTTGGTTGTCGGTACGGCGGATCTCAAGGGATCCCTGACATCTGCGTCGCCTCCCTGGGGGTATCGTGACGTAGCGAGACGATACCGGTGCCACGTAATCCTGTTGCCGACGGCAATCTCTTCCCACGGACCGACGGAATATCGGATCACGACGATTTCCCAGGCGATCCGCACTCTGGTCACATTCCGATTGCCCCGCGCAGAATCCCATCATCCGTTGTCCGCACTGGTGGGGTGTTCATTGGTAAAACGGGCAGCGGACATCGCCATGGCAGGTTCGTTTCATTTGCTTCTGTACGGTCCGCCCGGATCAGGGAAGACGATGACGCTCTCCCTTCTTTCCGCATATGGGGAAACCTCCCCTGAATTCTGGATACGGCCCCAGATGAACGCGACGTATCTGTCATCGCACCATATCGGAACCATAACCGAAGGCGGGGTCATTCTGGCCGACGAGTTGCCATCCCTCAGCACTTCCTCCCGAATGTTTCTCCGTGAACTGATGGATCAGCCTCACCACATCGTCGCCGCCGCGATGAACGCATGTCCCTGCGGAGCGACGGGGATGGAAAAAACGCCATGTATGTGTACGGACGAAGAAATCGTCAAATATTGGAGTTCAATAGGTTTTTCTCTGATCGACCGTTTCGATATTCGTCTTCCTGTCCGGCACGATCCATTGATGCATGAGCCTCTCGAGAATACGCCATCTGATTGGAAAGAAAGAATCGCATTCTGCAGGAACGAGAAAAAACGGCATACGACGGAAGAATGGTTCGCCTTGACGCGAACCGCAAGCAGATTTCTTGACCTTTCCGCCTTCTCTACGCGGTCGCTTCTCTCCTTCGCCGCATTGGCAAGGACAATCGCAGATTATGACGGGGCAGAAATCGTCGGGAGAAAACATTTTATGGAAGCATTCGGGTATAAGCGGCTCCCGACGCCTCTTCTGGGTCACCGGGCGATGCGGGAAACCAGCCGGATATATGTTTCCGGTCCTACGCCGTAAGAGACCTCTTCCCCGCTTTTACGAATCTCAGGATGCGTGATCTCCACCAGATCGTACCGACGCAATCCCAAAAAGCCTTGGGCTTTCGCCCGTGGATCATCCTTTCGCGCGGAGAACGGAAACCGACGTGCCCCGTCACAAAGGAGATACCTCAAGCGCCCCCCTTTGTTCAGCATGCCATCGGAAACGACTCGCGCACGCAACATTCCGCCGGGAACCGATTTCCTTTGTATTTTCCCTTTCCTGAAAAAGAAATAAGCCATCTTCACCGATTCTCTGTCCAGATGTGAACCCATGGCGAGGGACGCGATCGGTTCAATCGGTTTCCATCCGATTTCCCCATGGCAGGTGTGTCCGTCTCCTGCGGCAAACGCAGGGCACGGCCCGTCTCCCATGCAGGGAGAAAGCACGGAAAACCCACGACCAGTCAATTCGTCCCTTACTGCGAGTTCTTCCCTACTCGTCTTCAGAAGCGCAGGTTCGGCGATGAATAGGAGCCCGTCGGAAGCAAGAGAAGCGGTCCATCGCTCGAGAAAATCGACACGGGACTGCAACGCATTCGCTTTTCCGACCCACAATTCATTCAGTAGGTGATTCGCAATGACGACATCAAACGCCCCCCATGACGGATCGGGGAGGTCGTGTTCAAAATCGACGATCCGTTCCGTCACCGTGACGTCTCCGGTATTCAGCATTTTCGCAGCGATTTTCATCGCCTTTCCGCTCGCATCCGCAAGAGTGATTTGTTTTTTCCTGCCCGGCAAAAGATCGCACAACGCCATGCTCGCGGCACCGGGTCCGCAACCGAGATCAAGAATACGGATCCCGTCGGGCAACGAGGAGAGCACATCCATTCTCTCGGACAAGGCAAGGGAAACCTGGAGATAGGAAACCGGCCAGTAGTACAAAAGGTAGGCTCCCAGGAGATTCGAATCCTGCATGTATCCCGTTCCTGCGAGAGTCCGTTCTCCGGTCAATCCCCGTTGCAGGGAAAACAGCGAATCCGATGCCCGTGTCATTTCCCCATTGGTCATCGGACCGCTTCCTCCTCCGCCCCTCCAAAGGGATAAAAGCTGAGGAATGTGTCCTTTCAGAAGCCGCTCACTGTTTGCTATTCCCATACCCGCCTCCGTAGCACCGGTGAGTATACTCCGCTTTCTTTACTCTGTCATGGGAAGAGCCCTTCATCGTCAGGTACACGGAAATGAAAAGCAGGAAGAAGCCGATGACGAACAGGAGATCCGCTGTTTCCGAAAGGAACACAATGCCGATGACGACCGCCGTCGCGGGTTCGAACATGCTGAGAATTGACGCCCGCGTCCCCCCAACGGTTCGTACCCCGAAGGCGAACAGCGTCGACGCGACCACAGAAGTGATCATCGGTTGAAGCACCAGGTAAGCGATGCGGTGTCCCAACGATCCTGCATTCTCAAGGCACAAAGAACCGGTCGAAATGAAGGCGGCGAACAAAGCGAACATCCCCGCGGAGATACAAAGCCAAAACACCAATGCAAAATCATCCACGTTCCGGATATCTTCGTTCCCGATGAAAACGACATAAAGGGAAAACGTAAGGGATGAAGCGAACGCAAGCAGAATGCCTTCCGCTCTCGCCCCGTTCGACTTCCAAGGCTGAACAATGCACAAAAGAGCCGCCGATGCGATAATTATGGCGAAAACAAGCCTGCGTTCTATGTGTTCCCTTCCTATCAAAACGGAAATGACCATGACAAACACCGGATAGATGAAATGGATCGTCGTTCCGACCCCGCTCGGGGCGAAACGGTAACTCTCATACAACAACACACTGGTCAATCCAAACGAACATCCGCCCATCACGAGAATTTTCCACAGAACTCGCCACGGAACAAAAAGCGTACGTTTGCGACTTGCCATGACGACGGGCAGGAGGAATACGGACGTCCCGAGAAAACGGATGGCGAGTTGAACAAGGACGGAATACCCGAGCCTGTTCCCAATGGTACTGAACAAAGGATTGCATCCGTAGCAGATTGCGGAAATGATGATGGCAAGATACCCTACACCCATAGCTTCACGATTGAACCGCTTTTCGGGCAAAGAAACAAGACGGGCGGCGATCAATGAAGCACTCCTTTGCGGACAAGTCATCGCTTTCGTAAGGAAGAACCAGCAAGTCTCGAACATTCACGCCTTCACGGGGATGAACGGAACATACAGCGTATCGATCATCTCCGTATTTTCGTATTCCTTCCCCTGATGCTCGTGCAAGATGCATGCACGTCCCCATGCCATCGGATCATGGATGGCGAACATGCCTTCCCTTTAAATTCGGCGCGTACCATCTTCCCGTTTGTCTCCTTTCCTCATTGCGGTGGACGATACGGGAAAATTTTCGTATCTTATCTTGTGTAAGGAAGTAAAAAACATGAACGTATATGATTTCAAAGTCACGGATAACAAGGGAAACCAGGTCGATCTTGCCGAGTACAAAGGGAAGGTCCTCCTTATCATCAATACAGCCACCGAATGCGGTTTCACCCCGCAGTACGCGGATCTCGAGAAACTCTACAAGACATATAAGGACAAGGGGCTGGAGATTCTTGACTTCCCCTGCGATCAATTCGGTCATCAGGCTCCGGGTTCGAGCAATGACATCGCGACGTTCTGTACCGGACGTTTTGGGGTGACGTTCCGTCAGTTCGCGAAGATTGACGTCAACGGCGTGAACACTCTTCCTCTGTACGCATACCTGAAGAGCCAAAAGGGGTTTGCGGGATTCAGGAAGGAACATCCAATCACTCCGGTTCTCGTGAAGATCCTCTCCAAAGCCGATCCCGATTACGAGAAGAAACCGGACATCAAGTGGAATTTCACCAAATTTCTCATCGACAAGAACGGAAACGTCCTGCAGCGTTTCGAACCGACGGAAGACCTGAAAGTCGTCGAAGAAGCGATGAAGAAAGCGTTGTGACTCTGACATAGCGAAACGATAGGATTCCTGCGGCCCGTCCATCCCGACGGGCCGCAGTTGTTTCATGCCGATCGGTCAATCTTTTGCTTTACCTCCGTATTCCGCCGGATATTGACCTTTCTTTTTGGTTTTTGATGTTCATCATCAAGGCTCCCTCGTTCGTCTGCACTCCCTACGCGGCGGTCAAAACCCATGTTGGAGAAACCTCCGACACGTCGGCAAGCTGGTTTGCGACGTGGGAACGGCATCGTGTTTTTCGATCGCAAGAGCGCATGTCATGCAGATGCCGTCCGTCGTATTCCAAAAACCACAAACAGATCCAGAGATTGATTATTTGCGTGAGCAGACATCACGCATATACATTATTATGCATACAGAAAGAATAATTATGCATATGCACTTGAACAAGATGGGGTACTTCCATATACTCTGAGGAAAAACACTAATTTCTTTGCGATAAGAAGAATATCCTTGACCAAAGAGCAAAATTGTTTGGAGGAATGGTATGAATGGCGTGTTGATCATCTTGATCGCGCTTGTCGCCTTGACATGCGGCTACAAGTTCTATGGAAAATGGCTGGAAAAAATCTGGGGCATCGATAACAGGATCCCCACCCCGGCGCATACGATGGAGGACGGTGTAGACTATGTCCCGACAAAAAAACAGGTGGTGTTCGGCCACCAATTCGCATCGATAGCCGGAGCCGGACCGATCAACGGTCCTATCCAGGCGGCGATTTTCGGCTGGCTCCCCGTGTTGCTCTGGTGCATCTTCGGCGGCATTTTTTTCGGAGCCGTCCAGGACTTCAGTTCAATGTACGCTTCGGTACGGAACAAGGGGCGTTCCATCGGAGTCATCATTGAGAATTACGTCGGCAAGACCGGCAAAAAACTGTTTCTGTTGTTCGTTTATCTGTTCTCCATCCTCGTCGTCGCGGCGTTCGGAGATATCGTCGCAAAAAGCTTCGGGGTACTTCCTTCCTGGAGCGACGCGGTGAACCATTCCAACGGACAGGTGGCAAGTGCTTCGACGATGTTCATTTTCGCCGCCATCGCCTTGGGCGTATTCATCAGAAAGGCGAATCCAAGCAGCATCGCAAACACCATCGTCTCCATCGCCACGTTGGTTCTGTGCATCGCCATCGGATACTTTGCGCCGTTCTTCATTTCCGTTCCGGGATGGAGATATCTCGTATTCATTTACTGTCTGATCGCCTCCGTCGCTCCGGTATGGATCCTGTTGCAGCCACGGGACTACCTGAACAGTTATCTGCTCGTCGCGATGATCGTCGCCTCCATCATCGGCATTTTCGCCGCCCATCCGGCGATGAACCTGCCTGCTTTCACCGGGTTTGTCGTCAACGGCACGCCGTTGTTCCCGATCCTGTTCGTCACCATCGCCTGCGGTGCGGTTTCCGGTTTCCACTCGTTGGTCTCTTCAGAAACCGCTTCAAAACAGGTCGACAAGGAAACGGACATGTTGCCGATTTCCTACGGGGCCATGCTTGTCGAATCCCTGCTCGGCATCATCTCCCTGATCGCTGTCGGAGCCGTCTCTACGAAAGGAGTGATCCCTTCCGGTACGCCGCAACAGATTTTCTCCAGTGCCGTCGCCGGATTTCTCGGAGTGCTGCACATCAACCATGACGTGAGTTTTACGCTGGTCAATCTGGCCGTCTCCGCGTTCGCGCTGACGAGTCTCGATTCCGTGGCCAGGGTCGGACGACTTTCCATCCAAGAGTTCTTCCTGGACAAAGACACCGATATGGATCACCTTTCCACGCCACTGAAAGTACTGACCAACAAATGGTTCGCTTCCCTTCTCGTCTTGGTGCCAAGCTTTGCCCTGTCCTTGTCCGGATACTCACAGATATGGGCTTTGTTTGGTTCCGCAAACCAGTTGCTCTCCGTGCTTGCGCTTTGTGCAGTCGCCGTATTCCTGAAATCGACGAAGAAACGGAACAAAATGATATACTTCCCGATGTTCTTCATGCTTGCAGTGACTTCCGTTTCCCTGATCATCCTGATCGTAAACAACATACGGACATTCGGGCACGCGAAAGTGACGGTCTTCGGACAGACGATGCAAATTGTCTTCGCCGTTCTGTTGATCGCCCTCGCCATCGTTGTCGCCATGCAGTGTTTCAGGAAATTGTTCGGAAAAGGAAACAACGTCGCCACGGCGACCGCAGACTGATCACCCGCTTTGCAAAGCATCTATTTCCTTCCTCGATCCGGCAACCGTGTTCGCCGATTCGGGGGAGGGATGTTTTTGTCCGCGACGTAAAGGTACGTTCCCGAAAGTCCCGTACGAATTAAGAAGCCGTTCCATCTCCCTGTTCCCGCGAACGCGGCATTCCGTCAACGGAGTTCTTCCATATTCGTCCGGAATATCCGTATCGGCACCCCAGAAGAGCAGCATTTTGGCGGTCTCAAGCGGCGCGAAAGACGTCGCGGCGAGGAATAACGGCGTCCGTCCGCGATAGTCCCGACAGTTTACGTCCGCACCGCCACGGATAAGCGTCTCTACCTTTTTTGCGTCGCACCCACCGCATACGGCAAGGTGCAACGCCGTCATTCCGTCCCGTCCCTTTGCGGTAAGGCACGCCCCCCGAGAAACCAGACGCAAAAACGCAGGGAAAGGAAAATGACGCCAATCCCTCCCCTCGTCATACATGGCAGGAATTACCGATGCCGCCGTA